>DATCXA010000343.1:0-2571 GCA_036566085.1 Propionibacteriaceae bacterium | reverse complement strand
CGATCTGCTGGAGCGGCCTGTGCCCGAAGGTGCTACCAGCGAGGGTCGGTCTATCGATCTCGAGCTCAGGCCGTTCCAGTTGGTCACGTTGCGCTTCCACCGCTGAGTGCGCGACGAAACCGCAGGCCGACGGCGGACGCGGAGGTCATCGGTTCAGCTACGATCGCCACCTGTTTTCATGCCTTGCTCTACGAGCCTCAGCTGTCGCTCTGTTTCTTCAAGTTCTTAAGTCTGTCTGAGCAGAACCAGAGAAAGGTGGAACCCATGAGCACCGCTACCTCGGCCGACGGCACCATCATCGACTACGACGCCTACGGCGAGGGACCGACAGTCATCTTGATCGGCGGCGCAACTCAGCACCGCGCCATTGATCAGCGCACGACTGAGATCGCCAAGCAGTTAGCAGCCGAAGGCTTCACAGCCATTGACTACGACCGGCGCGGGCGCGACCGATCCGGGGACACACCGCCCTGGTCGCTGGCCCGCGAGGTCGAGGACATCGCGGCCTTGATTGAAGCCACTGGAGCGCCCGCCGCGCTTTACACAAGCTCCTCCGGCGCCACAATCGCACTCGCCGCGGTGACAGCGGGGCTCGACGTGTCAGCCCTTGGTCTCTACGAGCCGCCCTTCTTCGCCGGATCCGACCGCACCGAGCAGATCACCACGCTTGAGCGAATGCTCAACGCCGGCCAGCTCGACGAAGCGACCCGCTACAACTTGACAGCACTTATCGGGCTGCCCGCTACGGCGGTCGAGGAGATTGCACAGGCGCCATGGTGGCCAGGCCTGGTAGCGGTTGCGCCCACTCTCATCTACGACCACAAGGCCTTGCGCGACATCGAGACCGATCCTGACTGGCGCAGCCGCTGGGCCGCTGTAACCGTTCCCACCGTCGTCTACTCCGGAGATCGGACCTTTCCCGGACTGCCCGAGGCCGCCGACGCCGTCGCAGCCACACTGCCTAACGCACAGCGGCAGGTGCTCTCAGGCCAAGACCATGGGCCCACACCTGAGGCCATCGTGCCTGAGCTGGTTGGATTCTTACGGTCGATCACCTAGAGACTGTCAAGGTGAGTGCAGTGCCTAAATGAGCTTGCCAGCTCGACGAACCGCGACCTTGTCAATGACGCATCACTACGCTGAGGCGATGATCACGCGCCATTGGCGAGGCTGGACTGCTCTAGCTGACGCGAACGATTACGAGCACTTCCTCCTCAGCGAGTTGTTTCCGTCAATGCGCGCCATCTCGGGGTTCCTTGGTGCCGATGTGCTCCGACGCCAAGAAGGTGACGAGGTCGCGTTTGTCACGCTCACCCGCTTTCGATCGATCGACGATGTCCGCGCCTTCGCTGGCGAGCCTTTCGACGTAGCTGTGATTGAACCGAGAGCTGCTGAGCTTCTTGTCCACTTCGACAGTCGCGCACTGCACTACGAGACGTCGTCTTATCTGGTTGATAGCCGATGAGGGATGTTCGGATGAGCTTCAGTTGGCGTTGGGACCGCCAATCCATTTGCGGTGAAGAAACGATGGGCTGTGAGTCAGTCACGAGTCAGCTAACAGAAGTTGCCAAGCTGCGTCGATGCGATGGCCGCCGTGATCTGGTGCAAAACGGGACCCCCCCGCTCATTTCGGTCAGTGGCGTCCCACAATGCGCCTATAGCCACCGGTAAAACTGCAAAAGATTGTTGTCGTGATCTCGAACGTGAAACTCCAGCGTTCCCCACGGCTTTTCTTCCACTGGCGTCATCTCGGAAATACCGCTTGCCGAAAACTCTTGATGTAGTCCTTTCACGTCATCGACAACGAAGCGGTAAGACGGCCGGTCATTTGGATAATCCCACTCTCTCGCGTCATGCCATTGCAAGTCGAGTTCTACGTTGTCTCGGGAAAGGCGAGCGTACCTGGGGCTGCCTGGCATATCCTGGCCAATTAAGGTGAAGCCTAGCCGTACGTAAAAGTCTATCGAGGCGAGCACATCCCGGGACATCAGCACAGGCTGCACACATTTCAGGCTCGGCTTCACGCGCAACTCCTTGCCCATAAATGAGGACGAAGGATCTCGACGATGGCTGAGTTGAGCCTACATGAGATAGATCGTGCGCCGTGAGGCGCTGATGTTGCGGATATTAGGGTGAAGGACGTTTGGCGGGCGACCATGATCAAGATCCCAGGGGTGATCGTTGAGCGTGTAATTGATCGGCAAACTTCCCAGATCCATGAATTGTCACGCTATCCAACACTGGCTTGCTCCACGTGGTTCCGCCTGTGTACGGTGCCGTTGCCCATCGATGGACGTCCTAGCATTATCTGGGTGATACGAGGGATGCGCGACGGCGGTTGGCGTGGTTGACGCCGAAGATGTCCGGCGGATCGCGATGAGCCTTCCGCATACGGTGGAGATTGACAGCGACGGTTTCGACTTCCGCGTGGGCAACCGTGGGTTCGTGTGGTCATACCCCGAGTACGTTCCGGGTCAGCGGCGGGTCATCCGCTCCGACATCGCCGTCCTGTATGTGGGCGACGAGGCGGAGAAGCAGGCGTTGCTGCAGAGCGAGCCGGAGGTGTTCTTT
>DATCXA010000339.1:0-3355 GCA_036566085.1 Propionibacteriaceae bacterium | reverse complement strand
GCGCCCAGCGCATGGCCGCGCGCGTCCTCGCGCACGAGGTCAAGGCGCTGCTGTGTCTCCAGAAGTTTGAACTCCACTGTCCCGAAGAGAGTCCCCCTGCGGTTTTTTTCGACTACCGTATCCGGGTGACCCACGCCACCGCAGACGGTCCCGCGTCGCCCGCGGACACTGACACCCACGCGTGAGCCCACCAGAGGGGCGCCAGCGTGTGCCCCTCTCTTCGGTCGTAATGAAATGGACAAGACTGGTCCATGACGTCCATCGCTGTCCGCTGGACGGGCGGTGTAAACATGGCCATTTCCACTTTTGAAACACTACCACAGAAAGGAATCGCCATGACTCATGACACCCTGAACTCGCTGTTGGAGCGACTGCAGGCGCCCATCCTTCCCCCCAAGCTGCAAGCAGCGACGGTGCGGTACCGTTTCACGCTGGACAGCAGTGAACAGTGGGACATCCTTCTGCACCAGGGCCGCCTCGCGCTGGACCAGACCGAGGGTTGTCCCGACTGTCTGGTGGAGTGTACCTCGGACGAGTTCGGCGCCGTCCTAGCGGGGCAACACAACCTGCTCACGGCCTTCATGCGCGGTGATGTGCGCATCCAGGGGGCACTCGCTGCGGCGAAACTGCTCTACACCTTTGTGCGATACGCCCATCTCGATGAGGCCAAAGTATGACCACGGACAACGTCAGCATTCTCGACGGCAATACGTTCGTGGTGACCGATCGCCGGGGCGACATCGACGCCTCACCCACGGATCCCCAGGGGCTTTTCCAGGACGATACGCGCTTCCTCTCGACATGGGTTCTCCTGGTGGACGACCGTCGTCCCAACGTCCTGTCGATCGAGAATCTGCATTACTACGAGGCGCAGTACTTCCTGGTGCCAGGGACGGGCACCATTTACGTGGACCCTCCGGTGTCGATCATCCGTCGCCGCCGCGTCTACCGAGGGTTTTCGGAGGATCTCACGATCATGAACCATTCCGGAGCGCCCAAGGAGCTCCAGGTGCGGCTGACCGTGGATGCCGACTTTGCCGACCTCTTCGAGATCAAGGACCAGCTCGCCAAGCGTGGGACGAAGTACCGACGTGTCGAAGCGGGGAGGCTCGTGCTCGGGTACCGGCGAGACCGGTTCTGTCGCGAAACCTGGATCACCAGCAGCCGGAAGCCCGAGTACGACGCTGGTGCACTGCGATTCCGTCTGACGATTCCGCCGCACGGCGAGTGGAGCACGCAATGCTTCGTTGAATGCGTCGACGTGAACCTGACGGCCGCCGGTGTGGTAGCGGGCCGCATGGCGACGCTCGAAGCCGATTACCAGGCTCGCGTCGAGGAAGTGGAGCGCTGGCGCCGGGGAGCGCCCAAATTGGCCTCCTCGTGGCGAGCGATCGAGAGCACCTACGAGCGGTCCATCGCGGACCTGGCGGCGCTCCGGTTCTACCCCTACCTCTTTTCGAGCGGCGCCCTGCCGGCCGCCGGCCTCCCCTGGTTCATGGCCATTTTCGGCCGCGATAGCATCATCACGAGCCTCCAAGCGCTCCCCTTCATGCCCGATCTCGCCCGGACGACCCTGTGGGTGCTGTCAGAGTATCAGGGAGCCCGGAGCGACGACTTCCGGGACGAGGAGCCCGGCAAGATCCTGCACGAACTGCGCCGGGGCGAGCTGACCGCGTTCGAGGAGCGCCCGCACTCGCCCTATTTCGGCTCTGCTGACAGCACACCCCTGTTCCTCATCCTGCTCGACGAGTACGAGCGCTGGACCGGAGACAGACAACTCGTCGAGGAACTGGAGTTTGCCGCACGGATGGCACTTGCGTGGATTGACCGCGACGGCGACCGCGACGGCGACGGGTATGTGGAGTACGAACGCAAGAACAAGGACAGTGGCCTGGAGAACCAATGTTGGAAGGATTCATGGGACTCCATCCGCCACGCAGACGGCCGTCTGGCGACGCTCCCGCGCGCGACCTGCGAAATCCAAGGATACGTCTACGACGCCAAGGTGCGCTGCGCCCGGCTCGCACGGACGATCTGGCAGGACCGTACCCTCGCAGAACGGCTCGAGACGGAAGCTGCCGACCTGAAGCGGCGGTTCAACCGGGATTTCTGGATCGCAGAGGGGCAGTTCTTCGCCCTGGCCTTGGACGGCGACAAGCACCAGGTCGACGCGCTCACCTCCAACATCGGCCATCTGCTCTGGAGCGGGATCGTGGAGGAGGACAAGATCGAGGCGTGCGTGCGCCATCTCCTGGGAGAACGTCTCTTCAGCGGTTGGGGCGTTCGGACCATGGCGGAAGGAGACGCCGGATACAACCCGATCGGATACCACGTTGGGACCGTCTGGCCGCACGACAATTCCCTCATTGCCTGGGGCCTGCGCCGGTGCGGGTATCGCGCGGAGGCGGCGCAACTGGCGCTGGCGATGCTGGAGGCGGCCGCCGCCTTCGGAGGACGGCTGCCGGAGGCCTTTGCCGGATATCCTCGTGCCCTGACGGGATGGCCGGTGGAGTATCCGACGGCCTGCAGCCCCCAGGCGTGGGCGACCGCAGCTCCCCTGCTCCTGTGTCGAACCCTCCTGGGTCTGGAACCCGTCGGCGGGCGACTGCTGGTCGACCCGGCGCTGCCGGAAGCGATCGAGAGGATCGAGCTGCTCGATATTCCGGGCCGCTGGGGTCGGGCGGATGCGTTCGGCCGGGGGCGCATCCCGTTGGGAAGCCTATTTCTTGGAATGGCATCCTAGGCCTTGCTCCTGGCACCACAGCTGACGGTCTTCGCGCCATGCAAGCCCATCCGGCAGGTCGGCATCGTCAAGCGAGCATGGCGCATCGGTGAAGATAGATCGGGACACATTCCAGCGGATTTAGTGGTGCGGAGGCTCAGGCACATATCGATAGCCACTTGAGGTGAGGATTTGCAGGTTGAGCATCCAGTCCGATGTTGGGATGCGACCGCCCTCCACTTCCACCCCACACTGGCCCGCATTGAGGGCCCGGCGCTGATAGGGGATCAGGTTGTACAGGTGCGCCAGGCCGACGAGAAACGCCGCTTGACTCCCTCCGGGATGATGGAAACTCTTCATGGCAAAGAGCTTGCGGTCGATGGCGTTATGCGCTTGATCCAACACGGTGCTCATCGCTGGCATCTGCGGGTCTGCGAGCACCGCATACCAGCCGGCTTTTTTGTCCTCGAACCAATGGCGAACGCGCTCGCCCTGCGCTTCTCCCACCGTCGTGGCGATGCGATGGGCAAAGTGACGCAGGCATTGGCCCATTGCCACCACCCGTAGGCTTGTACGCTGGCGACACCGGTGCAGCAGGGCGTGGAACTTGGCGCGTAACCCCTGGCGTACCGA
>DATCXA010000333.1:0-4312 GCA_036566085.1 Propionibacteriaceae bacterium | reverse complement strand
CGTAGCTCTCGACGTATTTCTTGATGTCCCGGAGCTGCGCCTCGATGATCTCGTTCTGCTCCTTCTGATAAGCGTTGAACACCGGCCAGAACTTCGCCGCTTGGTCGGCGGTGAGGCTCATGTTCTTGGCGAGGATGTCCGATCGAGCGCTCTGCAGGTCGAGGCGCATCGCCTCAATGACGTCATCCACCTTGGAGCCCGACTCCGTGGTCGTGGAGGCTTGCTTCGCCGGGGCCTGGGCCTGTGCCGACGCGGCGGTGAGACAGGCAGCCAGCAGGCAGGACAGAATCCGGGGCATCGCTGATCCTCCGAGCGCAAAGGGGGTCGTCACTGCAGGTTGGGGGAGAGCTACTGGCGTGGCCGCGGCCCGACAACTGAACCTTGGTTCAGGTCGGGGCGTATTGAAATCGGCTTGACGGGGCCGGTGCGGGGCAAGGCTTCCTGCTCCGACAACCCCTGGCGCACTCATGACAACAGCCGTAGGCTGAACAAGCCAAAATCGATCAGGCCTATGCCCACGCTTCTCGTGATCGATGACGAGCCCGTCGTACGGAGGTTGGCCTGCCAAGCTCTCCGGCAGGCCGATTATACCTGCCTCGAGGCGGATTCCGCCTTGGCGGCGCTGCAGCAGCTCCAGTCAGATCCGCAGCGGCTCGACGGCATGGTCGTAGACATCAGGCTTCCTGATATGAGCGGGCTGAACCTCGTCCGACTCGCGCGCATCCATCGGCCGGGAACGCCGGCCCTGTTCATTTCTGGCTATGCCCAGCCGGTTGTAGAGGAGCCTGAGCTCCAGCGGCTGTTGCAAGCCTTCCTGCCCAAGCCATTCACACCCGATCAGCTCCTGGCCGCTGTCCGAGACTTGCTCGCCACACCGCAGTCAGCCTGAGCTCGAACCCTGAATCGTCCAATTCGTGTGAAGAAGTGGATGCCCACCCCTACGATTTCGTGGCGCAACCTTGTCGTGCGCCGAGTGGCGAAAAACAGAATCCCCGCCCACACCGAAGTGCAAGCGGGGACAAATGTTCCGGAGTGGGCCCGGCGCGACTCGAACGCGCGACCTCTTGCTCCGGAGGCGGCCGAGGCCATCACGGGCCGCTCCTGGCTGGCGCAGACCAGCGCAGATTGTGGGCTTGGCGCTACTACACGCCAACCAGCATCGGCTCACGCTGGGCGATTTGGCACTGGTTCGGCACTGCGGCATCAGGCCAGCTTCTTAATCAGGGGCGACCGAAACAAGCTGATCAGGTGACGCTGGGCGCACGCTACCAGCTTCCCGCGCCCGCACCCTGCTGAAGCGTCTGCAGGGCCCGATCGATGCTGAAGCTGCCCGGCTTCTGACTTGGCGGAAACTCCTTGAAGGTCGCGAGAAATCGGCCGACGTACTCCTGGGCCGGGACGAGCAGGAAGAGACGCTCCACGCGCCAGCGCTCATGGTCCATGCTTTCATGGTCGGCGGTCTCGAAGGGATCAGAGCGCAAGTTAAAGATCTTCGGCAGGCGCAGGGCGACGAACGGTTCCTGCCAGACATCGAAGCCCTCTGCACGCTGCTCGGCAAAAACGATCTTCCATTGGTCGTAACGCAGGCCGACAAGCGAGCCGTCGTCATTGAAGTAGAAGAACTCATGACGCGGACTCGGTGACTTCCCGGTCAGGGCGTCGGTGATGTTGTAGCCGTCCATATGCACCTTGAACGTCTTGGCCCCCACCTTCATACCCTTCAGGAGCTTCTCCTTCACGGTCGGATCACCAGCCGCCGCCAGCAGGGTCGGCAGCATGTCCTCATGCGCGAAGACGTCGTTGAGAACCGTCCCAGGCTTGATCACACCGGGCCACCGAATGGCGGTGGGCACCCGGTATCCGCCCTCCCAGTTGGTGTTCTTTTCACCCCTGAAGGGGGATTGTCCGCCATCCGGCCAGGTGAACTTCTCGGCACCGTTGTCGGTGGAGTACATGACGATGGTGTTCTCGGCGAGGCCCAGCTCCTGGAGCTTGTCGAGCACCTGACCCACCATCGCATCATGCTCCACCATCCCGTCGGGATAGATACCGAGACCCGTTTTGCCTTGCGATTCCGGCTTCAGGTGGGTGAAGATGTGCATGCGGGTCGAACTCCACCACAGGAAAAAGGGTTTGCCTTCCTTCTTCGACTCCTCCATGAAACGGAGGGCCTCCCGGGTGAACTCCTCGTCGACCGTTTCCATGCGCTTTCTGGTCAGGGGGCCGGTCGCCTCGATCTTCTGCTTGCCATCCGCAGTGGCCCAACTGTGGATCACGCCGCGCGTCGCATACCGCTTCCGCATCTCGGGATCCTTGAAGTAGTCCGCGTTCTCCGGCTCCTCCTCTGCGTTGAGGTGATAGAGCGAGCCGTAGAACTCATCGAAGCCGTGCGCCGTAGGTAGGTGCTCGTCCCGATCGCCGAGGTGGTTCTTGCCGAACTGGCCGGTCTTGTAGCCCCTCGCCTTGAGCAGCTCGGCGATGGTCACGTCACGAGCCTGGAGACCTTCCTTTGCGCCCGGAAGGCCTACCTTGAGCAATCCGGTGCGAAAACCGACCTGACCGGTAATGAAGGCCGCGCGGCCGGCGGTGCAGCTCTGCTGCCCGTACCAGTCGGTGAACAACGCTCCTTCCCTGGCGATCCGATCGATGTTCGGGGTCTTGTACCCCATCATGCCCTGGTTGTAGGCGCTGATATTCCAGTAGCCGACGTCGTCGCCCCAGATAATGAGAATGTTCGGTTGCTTGGTCGTGGCCTGTGCCGGCAGTCGGCCGGCTGAGCCCATGGTCAGGGCGAGAAGCACAAGTACCGTGAGAGTGCGAGTCGTCATGGTCCCTCATCCCCGGGGATTGGGGCCGGCCCCACGAATGGGGTGGCACCAGCGGCGCGCTATGCGAAAAGGCGTTGGGGGTAGGAGTGAGGTGAGATCGGCCGTGCTCCTATATGGACCTTGGTCCAGCGATCAGGTTCTACCAAGGTGCAATGGTACAAGTCGGGCGGACAATGCATACTTGCGCGCCGCCGTATGTGCCTCCCCATGACGGTCGCTGATCTGGAACCTCAAGTGCTGAAGGTGCGTGTATGCGATCTTCCCCGCACGCTCCACGACATCTGGTGCTCGCCGTGGGGGTTCTCCTGCCATGTGCGCAGAGCGTCTCCAGCGCGCAGAACGCGCTGCCCTCCTGGAATGACACCGCTCCCAAGAGGGCCATCATCACATTCGTCCATAAGATCACGGCACAGGGCTCGCCGGATTTCGTGCCAGTGCCCGAGCGGATCGCCGTGTTCGACAACGACGGCACGCTTTGGGCCGAGAAGCCGGTGCCCTTCCAGCTCCTGTTCGCGTTCGCTGAGGTGAAGCGGTTGGCCCCGCAACATCCTGAGTGGAAGACTAAGGAGCCGTTTGCCTCGCTGCTGAAGGGCGACATGGCTGCGGTCGCCGCCACTGGGGAGAGGGGCGTGTTGGAGATCGTGACCGCAACTCACAGTGGCATGACCACGGATGAGTTCAGCCGCAGCGTCGAGGAGTGGATCGCGTCGGCCAGACACCCGCAGACCGGCCGGCTCCTTACGGCGATGGTCTATCAGCCGATGCTGGAGTTGCTGACTTACCTCCGCGCCAATGGGTTCAAGACCTTCATCGTATCCGGTGGGGGCGTCGAGTTCATGCGGGCCTGGGCCGAGCGGATCTACGATGTTCCGCCGGAGCAGGTCGTCGGCAGCGCCGGAAAGCTCAGGCTGGAGACCCGAGGTGGAAAGCCTGTGCTGGTAAAGTTGCCGGCCATAGACCTGATCGACGACAAAGAGGGCAAGCCCATCGGCATTGAGAGCCGCATCGGACGCCGTCCGATCGCGGCGTTCGGGAACTCCGACGGCGACCTGCAGATGATGCAATGGACGGTGGCCGACCAGGGCGCACGCTTCGTACTGTTCGTCCACCACGATGACGACCAGCGCGAATACGCCTATGACCGGGCCGACCGGTTTCAGCAGTTCGACAAGGCATGGGACGAGGCCATTGCCAGGGGCTGGACTGTGGTGAGCATGAAGCGCGACTGGAATACCATCTTTCCAGGCACCAAATGAAGCGAAACGTGGAGGAGCCGCCGAAATGCCGAAACCCCGCCTAGACCGAAGTGCAAGCGGGGCAGTCCATTCGAGAGTGGGCCCGGCGCGACTCGAACGCGCGACCTCTTGCTCCGGAGGCAAGCGCTCTATCCAGCTGAGCTACGGACCCGTAATCGGGAGCGGAAAACTCGCCCCGCCGCGCGGTTTCCGCAACCGTTGACGGGCCCGTTCCCCAAGCGCAACGAG
>DATCXA010000329.1:0-3139 GCA_036566085.1 Propionibacteriaceae bacterium | reverse complement strand
TCAGCCCGTCGGTCGACATATCCCCCAGCATGATGATCACGATCAGCAGCGCGCCATGACGCTTGCCGCAGACTTAGGGTTGGGGATAACGCCACCGGCTCCGTCGTAGCGCTGCTTAGCGTGCCCGCTCCACCCTCGACTCGTCCCAGACCGGTGCTACTGACTCGTAAACGCTGCCGTCGGCACCGAAGATCAAGTACCTGTCGAAGCTGCGCGCGAACCACCGGTCATGTGTGACGGCAATGACTGTGCCCTCGAAGGAATCGAGTCCCTGCTCGAGCGCCTCGGCGGACTCTAAGTCCAGATTGTCAGTCGGCTCGTCCAGGACCAATAAGGTGGCACCGCTCAGCTCGAGCAGCAGGATCTGGAGGCGGGCCTGTTGACCGCCCGACAAGGATTCGAATCGCTGCTCGGCCGCCTTGGCCAGCTCATAGCGATCCAGCTTGCGAGATGCATCTTCGCGTCCCATGCCGGCCCGATGATCATCACCGCGATGCAAGATCTCCAGCAGGGTGCGGCCCAGCAGCTCGGGATGATGGTGGGTCTGAGCGAACCAACCAGGGCGCACTCGGGCGCCGAGTTTCGCCCGGCCGGTATGGGGAACGGCGGGAATATCTAGATCACTGACGGGCTGGTGTTCGCGGTCGGGATTGGAGCCGCCACGCGCTAGCAGGCGCAGAAAGTGCGACTTGCCGGAACCGTTCGAGCCCAGAACTGCAACGCGATCACCAAACCAGATCTCGGTATCGAACGGCCTCATGAGACCGGTCAGCTCGAGGTCTTCGATCATGACTGCGCGTTTGCCCGTACGCCCGCCACTTAGCCGCATGGACACCCGCTGCTCCAGAGGTACGGCCTGAGGCGGTCCAGTGTCCTCGAATTTGGCCAGCCGTGTCTGAGCGGCTTGATATCGAGAAGCCATTCCTGAGTTGTAAGCGGCCTTGTTCTTGTACAACATCACCAGCTCGCGGAGCTTTTGATGCTCCTCATCCCAGCGTCGCCGCAGCTCCTCCAGTCGGTCGAACCGCTCCCGGCGGGCGGCAGCAAGTGTGGCAAAACCAGATCCGTGGATCCACACCGAATTGCTGGCAGCGCCGAGCTCCAACACTGCAACGGTCTTCGCGGTCTGAGCCAGCAACTCGCGGTCGTGACTGACCAGCAGTACCGACTTCTGCGTGTTCTGCAGCTGCGCCTCCAGCCAGCGCTTGGCCGGCACATCGAGAAAATTGTCCGGCTCGTCAAGAAGCAATACCTCATCCGGACCACGAAGCAGGGCTTCCAGGGCCACGCGCTTTTGTTCGCCACCGGACAGCGTGCTGACTTCCCGCCACTTGGCCTGGTCGTAGCTGACGCCGAGGGCCGCCGTGCAGCACGCGTCGAAGATCACCTCAGCGTCGTAGCCTCCTGCGTCCGCGTAGTCGACGAGTGCCTGCGCGTAGTCGAGCTGGGACCGCTCGCTGTCGTCCTCCATCAACTGAAGTTCCAGCCGGTCTAGCTCAGCCACTGCCCGGCGCAATGCCGGCGGCGAAAGCGAGAACAACAGGTCACGCACTGTCGAGGAGTCTCGAATGCTGCCGACGAACTGGCGCATGACGCCCAACCCACCGCTGCGCGAGACCGACCCAGTAGTCGGTTTGAGATCGCCAGCGATGATCTTCAGCAGCGTGGTCTTGCCGGCACCGTTGGGACCAACCAAGGCGACGACGGAACCCTCAGCAACACGCAAAGACACGTCGTCGAGCAGCACTCGGCCGTCGGGCAGGTGGTAGCTCACGCCTGCGAGATCGACATGTCCCATGGTCGGCCATGCTAGGCGGGGTTTGATGACGAAGCGATTTCATTACCCGCATGCGCCGTGAGCCCTTCGACAAGCTCAGCCCGCATTACGCGGCAAGCAGCATGGCCAGCGCGGCGGTATCCGCGTTGACCTGCGGATCGATGCCAACCTTGCTGATCAGCTGTGTCACCGTACCGTCGACATCGGCTTGCACCCAGGCCGCGCGATGATCGAGGCCGAGGTATGGCAGGCCTGGCAGGAAGACGCAGCCTGATGCCACCTTGTACTCCGGAACACTCGCGAGCGTGCTGGATGGCGGGTGCAGCACGATCAGGCCGGGCGGTTGTTGCTCCGCGAAATGGCCTGGACGCAGCGGATGATCACCCAGCAGCTGCCCCTCCGCAACCACGAGCCCCACCGCCCCAGGATGCGGTTGCTCAGGCAGCTCCTCGCGTACGCGGAAAACAGTGCTGGTCGGCAGCAAGCCCGGAACCGCGGCCATTTGCACGGCAAGAACTAAGAATTTGGCCCATTCGACGGTGTCGTTTGGCCAGCGCCCCAACAGCATGAAGCCATACAGCGATCCATCGGCCTGCAGCGGTGCAACCTCAATCGACGATGGCCGAAAGCCGTCCATGATGACCTCCCAACTCACTGCCCAGATGCAGCGCCTCAGGTGGCACGTCGTTGATCACCAGCCGAACTTGGCTCAATGATGCGCACGCAGTGGTTAGCAGACAAGGGGGTACGAGTGCCAAATCACAGCTGACTAGGGCGATCGGTATCACATCGTGACGTGGAAATCTCAGCCAGCGGAATCCGGACTTCCGCTCGCAGGTTCCAGGGCGGCTCCGCCGCGGTGAGCCTCACCGTACCGCCCGCCCGAGTAAGGAGCTCACGCACAATGGCTAGGCCGAGGCCGGCGCCGCCAGAATTTCGCCCGCGGGCATCATCGAGTCGCGTAAAGCGCTCGAAGACCCGCTCGCGATCCTCGGGCGCAATGCCGGGTCCATCGTCGCTGATACTGATCACCGCCTGGTCGTGGTCAACGAAGGCTGCTACTGCTACTCCGCTACCCGCGTGCCGCACCGCATTGTCGATCAGATTTCCAACTGCGCGACGCAGTTCCTCGGCATCGATCATGATCATCAACCGCTCAGGTGCCGCAACGGTTACCGAGACTCGGGCATCTGAGTAGCCCTTGGCCACCTCGGACACAAGATCAGCAGCGTTTACCGCCTTCGGATGCGCTGGCGGCCTGGTGTCGGCATCAGCGCGCGCCAGCAGCAACAGATCTTCCACCAGCCCGGAAAGCCGTTTGACGTCCACCATGAGATCGGCAGGCAGAGTGCCGCCCTCGCC
>DATCXA010000196.1:0-12270 GCA_036566085.1 Propionibacteriaceae bacterium | reverse complement strand
CGCCACCATGAGCGCCGTACCGCGAGTAGCCCAGTCTGGTCATGAGCTGGGCAAATGCCGCAGCAGTGCGCCCGACCTCCCATCCGGTCTGTCGAACCGGTACTGAGAATCCAAAGCCAGGTAACGACGGGATGACAAGATCAAATGCGTCCTGCGGATCGCCACCATGAGAACGCGGATCGCTTAACGGCCCGATCCGATCCAAGAACTCGACTACCGAGGATGGGTAGCCGTGGATGATCAACAGGGGCAATGCATTCGTCTCCGGCGAGCGAATATGCAGGTAGTGGATCTGCTGGCCGTCAATCTCGGTGGTGAACTGCGGCATCTCATTCAGCCGGGCTTCCTCACTCCGCCAATCGAACCCATGCCTCCAGTAGTCGGACAAGTCCTGGAGGTAGGGCAACGGCACGCCGCGATCAAAATCTGTACGCGCATCGGGCGCGGGATCTGGCCAGCGAGTGAAGTCGAGGCGGCGATGAAGATCATCCAGCTCGCCCTCGGTGATCTTCATCTGGAATGGCTGGGTAGCGGCAAATGTGGTCATATCAATCACGCTAGAGATAATCGCGGAAGAGTTCATTCCGCGATTGCTGGAAACTTCATGAGTATGTGGCAAACATCGACCCGCTTGCTCCAGCTGCTGGCGATGCTGCAGGCGCGCCGTGACTGGTCCGGCCAACAGCTAGCAGCCCGGCTGGATGTAACCACCCGGACAATAAGAACCGACATCGAGCGGCTGCGGGATCTCGGATATCCGGTGGAGGCGAGCCCTGGCGTTGGCGGTGGCTACCGCCTCAGTCACGGAACCACCATGCCGCCGTTGCTCCTCGATGATGAGGAAGTTGTGGCCGTCGCGGTTGCGCTGCGTACTACCGCCGGTGCGGGAGTCAGCGGAATCGAGGAGGCGTCCTTACGAGCGCTGGTCAAGCTCGAGCAAATGCTCCCTAGCCGCTTGCGGCATCGCATCGATGCCATGCGGACGGCAACAGTAAGTGTCCCAGGAGCTGGACCAACCGTTGATCTCGCGGTGCTGAGTGCCATCGCGGGCGCAATCCGAGCCACCGAGCGACTGCGCTTCGACTATGTGGACCACGATGGCCGGCCGAGCATGCGGACCGCGGAACCCCAGCGGCTCGTGGTGTGGGGTCGCCGCTGGTACTTGCTTGCCTGGGATGTTGATCGCGCAAACTGGCGTACGTTCCGGGTTGACCGAGTTAAGCCACGGACACCAACCGGACCTCGATTTCCGCCACGTACTTTGAGCGACGATGAAGCATCACAGTTCGTGCAACGCTCCGCAAGCACCGCTACCTGGCGTTACCGCGCTCGCATTCGCATCCATGCGCCGCTTGATCAGGTGAGGGCGCTACTCCCAGTGGCGGTCGAGGCGTCTGCTGACGGTCCGGATCGATGCATCATCGAGGCCGGTTCCGATACGCCGCATCAACTCGCCCTCTATGTCGGTTTGCTCGACACCGACTTCGACATTCTCGAGCCACCGGACCTGGCTGAAGCATTTCTCCGCCTTGCCGAGCGCTATCAGCGAGCCGCTCAGGCGCTCACTGCAAATAAATAGCCGGCATCCGTAGCGTCGCATCGGCCGGTAGCCCAAGCGCGGTTGCCATGTCCGTCAAGTCCTTGATGGTGCCGGTCGCCGCCCATGGCAATGCCGTTCGCACCCAGGTCCGCGGGTCATCGCTGTTTCTCGGCCGGCTCAGACGGGCCAGCGGCGGTATCCGGATCGCACCAAGCACGGGTGCATCCTCGGGCAGATTCGCCCGCTGCCGAGCGATGCGAACCGCGTCCCGCAGACCACCAAGCTCATCGACCAACCCAGCCTCCAGCGCATCCCGCCCCGTCCACACGCGACCCCGGGCGACGGCTTCAATCTCGGCGACCGGACGCTTGCGTCCAGCGGCCACCTTCCCCACGAAGTCGTCGTAAATGGCGTCGATGGTCGCCGCGAACCGAGCCCGCTCCTCCTCGCTAAACGCGCGTCGAGCGGAGTACATCAGGGCCCGAGCACCGCGTTGCACGCTGCCTGTGGTGACTCCCACACGCTCCAGCAGCCCGTCCACCACCAGCTTGCCGCCCACGACCCCGATCGAGCCGGTCAAGGTCGCCGGCAAGGCGACGATCACCTCGGCCGGGGACGCAATGTAGTAGCCGCCAGATGCCGCGACATCGCCCATCGAGACGACGACGGGCTTCCCGGATTCCTGCAGCCGCCAGACCTCCCGCCAGATCACCTCCGAAGCCACCGCCGAACCCCCTGGCGACTCGACCCGGAGCACCACAGCACGAGCCCGATCGTTGTTGTGCGCGGCACGCAGCTGTGCAGACACGGTGTCGCTGCCAGCCTGGCGACCCATCGGACTGCGGCGCGTACGGCCAGACGAGATACCGCCGCGAACCTCGACCAACGCAACGTGGCCGCGTCGGTGCGGCGGCGGAGCGAGCTTGCGGCGGGGCCGCCACCGATCAGCGAACAGCAGCTCCGGCTTGCCCTCGGTCCGAGCCCGCATCGCCTCGTAGGCCTGGTCGCGGTAGCCGAGTCGGTCGACCAGACCGGCGGTTTGTGCCTCCGATGCGGTGCGTGGACCCGTGTCGATCAGCTCGCGGACTTGATTATGAGTCAGCCCTCGCGCATCTGCAATGGTCTCCACGGCGTCGGTGAAGACCGATTCGGCCAGCCGCTCCAGAGCCTCGCGATGCGCCGCTGTGAACTCCTTACGCACCAGCACGTCGCGAGCGCTCTTGTACTCATGCCGCTGCTCGAACTGAGGCTCGATACCAAGGCGGTCTAGCGTCCCTCGTACGAAGGGGGTTTCGATACCGACTCCGAGCATGCTGACTTCTCCGCCAGGCTGCAGCCACAGCTCGCCAAACGCCGTTGCCAGCACGTAGGCCGACATGCCGCGCGACCCGAGTTCGCCAAAGGTTTCCACCCACGCCAGCGTCGGCTTGCCACTCGCAGCGAACGTCTGCACGCCCCGCCGGAGCTCCTGCATCGTGCCCCACGGCCACAGCCCGCCGACCTTGGCGATCAGCCCGACGACGTGCCGGTCGTCGGCCGCCTCATGCAGCGCCCGCAAGGTCGGACGCAGCAGCCGGCGGCTGCGAGCGCGCAGCCGCGCGATGGGATCATCGGCATCAGGTGCCACGAGAGGCTCAGTGAGGTCGAGTTCGAGTAGTGTCTGCGGCCGTCGGCCGGGAAAGGCAGCCATGGCCTCCACCGTAGATCAGCCTGTGACTAATCAGAGGAATGAGGCCTGCTCGATGCAGGCACTGTATTCAGTCGCGACCTGCTCCGGTGTCAGCCGGCCCGTGATCCGGCCCAGATCAAGGGCTTCGACCTTGGCACGCACCGCCTCCGCGCGAGCCACATGCTCCTCAATGGCGTGTGATTTCAGCAGCTGAGTGGAGATCGCGGCGGCGAGGGAGCACAGCGCGGCACCAGCGCACAGCACCTGCCATGCCGGTGATGTCAAGCCGAAGGTTTCGTTCAGCCAGTCCGAGAACGCCACACCACCGAGAGCTGGCGAGGCGGTCAACACGGTGGCCACTGCGCCGGCCACTATCGCGAGGTTGATCAACCGCCGCTGTCGTGCCCGGGCGTGGATCAAATACGCCGCGATTTGACTACGAAAGCGGTCGATATGGGCTGATAGATCGCCGCCCGATGCCCCGCCTTGGCCAGCGACAAATTCTCGATCGGACATCATTGACTCCTCGAGCAACGGATGGCGTAAGAATTTTACCGGCCTCGACCGGCTCGGCGTGCAGCTCAGTCCAGGACATGGTCGGCCGAGTACGCCGACGCCTGCAGGTGGAACAGCTCGGCGTACCGACCACCAAGATCCATCAGCTCATCGTGACTGCCGTGCTCCACTACTCGCCCATGATCAAGAACGTAAATCCGATCCGCGGTGCGCACCGTGGAGAAGCGATGCGAAATGATCAACGCAGTGCGCCCCCGCAGCACCTCATGCAGCGAGGAGAACAGCTCATACTCCGCTCGGGCGTCGAGGGAGGCTGTTGGCTCGTCGATGATCACCAGCGGCGCCCTTCGGTAGAACGCGCGCGCGATCGCCACCTTCTGCCACTGTCCACCAGACAGCTCGTGACCGCCGGCGAAGCGGCGAGACAGCGGTGTCTGATAGCCGGCCGGCAGCGCCGATAGGAACGCGTCGGCGTCGGCGATCTTGGCCGCCTCTCGGATTGCCGCATGATCAATCTCATCATCGGGTCGCGCGATCGCGATGTTCTCCTCGGCGGAAAGCGCGTACCGAACAAAGTCCTGGAAGATGATCGCGACCCGCTCCCGAAACAGCTCCGGCCGGAAACCGCGTACGTCGATGCCATCCCATCGGACTGCGCCGCTGCCGGGTTCGTACAGACCTGCGATCACCTTGGCCAGCGTGGTCTTGCCGGAGCCGTTTTCGCCAACCAGAGCCACGACCTCGCCGCTATTGATCTCGATGTTGGCGGCCTGCAGAGCGAGCTGGCTACGACCTGGGTAAGAGAAGCTGACCGCATCGGCCCGAATGCGACGAAACTCCGCAGGCGGCGCGATCTCGCGGGAACCGCCCTCAGCTGCCGGGGCCAGGGTAAGGAAGCCATCAAGATCATCAATGAACAGTCCCGACTCGAAGATCGCCTGGACGCCAGTAAAGCCATTCTGAACCTGACTGGCGAGCAGCCGGATCGCAACCAGCGCCGCGGCTGCTCCGGCGATACTGAGGCGGCCGGTGGATATCAGCCAGACCAGCAACACCAGCGTGAGCGCCAACAGAACTGCCGAGCCCAGACTGCCGATAGCGCCGAGTTTAGAGCGCTGTAGAAGATGTTGAGCAAGATCACGAAGGTACTCGGCATACAAGGTGTTGAGGCGTTTGCCGAAATTACGCGCGAGGCCGAACGCCCGCACTTCCTTAGCCTCATCCCGGCCCGTCTGTACCCACGTTAGATAGGTCCGCAGCCGCATCGATTGCGTCTGCCGCGCAAGAAAATCGAACTCCAGCTGGCTTTGCCGCCGACTGGTGATCAACACTGGCACGCCGGCGATCAACAACAACGGCAGCAGCGCCGGCTGTACGAGCATGATCGCGACGAGTAGGCCGATGCTCGCCACAACGGCGCCAATCGTGCCTACCAACCCATAAGTGATCTGGTACGGGCGAGTGAGGGCGCTGGCCTGGACGCGCTGCAGGCGGTCGTAAAACCGGGCAGATTCAAACTTGCGCAGATCGACCCGGGTGGCTACGTGCAGGACCCGCTGCCACATGACGGCAGCGACCAGTTCGCCGGCGTAGCGGCCGAGCCCAGCCTGGACCGAGGCAATGACCGCAGTCAGCGCCGTGGCTCCCGCCAGTAGCAGCACCGGCTGCACCAAACTCCACGGCACACCCCCACCACCCGCACTGGCAGAGATGGTGAGAACCGCTGTTAGCGCGAGTTGTATCGCAATGACCTGGAAGACAAGGGCGACGGCATTGAGGATTTGCAGTCCGATCAGAGCGGCAAATGGCTTCCGCGCAGACTGCCAGACCATGGACAGGCTTCGCGCCACGAGACGGGTGAGCCGGCCAACCGACTTCCGTTGGTCCTGCGCTGGAGTCGCGAGGTCCATCGGGTCGATTTCACTCACGGTTGCATCGTAGGGTTGCTGAAGCGGGCGCGTGGCGAGTTAGGGGAAGCGGATCGGCTTGCCGGAGGGCGCGGCTTGCGCAGCGGCGTAATGGGAAAGGGTGAGGCATGGGCAACGGAGCCGATTCGGGTCGCCAACACGGTCCGCAGTCGCCAGAACAAATCCGCAATGTGGTGCTCGTTGGGCCGGCCGGTGCTGGCAAGAGCACGCTTTTTGAAGCATTGATAACAGCGCGTACGCCGGGCCGGCACGTACGTGGAGAACCTGGGCCGTCGCAGTCGCTTGGTGCCGCGTCGATCGCCAGCGGCGATCTGGAGATCAACCTGCTCGACACTCCCGGTAACCCCGATTTCGTCGGCGAGGTGCGGGCCGGGTTACGGGCCGCCGACGCTGTGTTGTTTGTCGTGTCGGCCGCCGATGAGATCGATGACGCGACCCGGCTGCTGTGGCGGGAGTGCGAAGCGATCCACGTGCCGCGGGCGATCGCGGTGACCAAACTGGAACAGACGCGCGCTGACTTCGAGGAGTCCATCGCTCGCTGTCGCCGGATCTTTGGCGACGTCCAGCCGGTCGGTGTGCCGCTGATCGAGGATGGCCATGTCGTCGGTGCCATCAACTTGCTGCGTCGTAGCGTTACTGACTATCGCAGCGGCGAAGCTAAGTCTCGGGAACCTGATGAAACCGAAGCCGCGATCATCGAGGAGAACTGGGATCCGCTGATCGAGTCGATCATCGAAGAGTCCGAGGACGAGACCCTGCTGGATAGACACCTAAGCGGCGAACCGATCGACCTCGACATCGTGTTGCCCGATCTGCGGGCAGCGATTGGCACAGCGCGTTTCTTTCCGATCATTCCGGCGCATGCGCCGACCGGGATGGGAATTGAAGGCCTGTTCGAGCTATTCGAGCAAGGATTCCCGTCGCCGGCGTTGTCGCCGCTGCCAACCGTTTACAAGCCAAGCGGAGAACCGTTCGGCGCGATTACCGCGGACCCCGAGGGCCCACTGGTTGCCGAGGTCGTACGGACCACGAGCGACCCCTTCATCGGGCGGCTTTCCCTGGTCCGGGTCTTCTCCGGCACTCTGAGCCCGGACACTCCGCTGCATGTCTGCGGGCATCTGCAGAAGTTCGCACCGCACCACGTCGACGCGCATCCTGATCATGACAGCGACGACCGAGTTGGTCCACTCTCGGCGCCCCTCGGTGATGAGAACCGGGCGAAGCCGTACGCGATTGCGGGTGATCTTGTTCTGGTGTCGAAGTTGGCTTCAGCGGAAACCACCGACACGCTGTCAAGCAAGGCAAAGCCGGCACTCGTGGAGCCGTGGGTGCTGCCGGAGCCGTTGCTTCCGGTAGCGCTGCACACCACTTCTCGGGGCGATGAGGAAAAGCTCGCATCTGCGTTGCAACGACTGGTGGCCGAGGACGTCACGATGCGGCTAGAGCACAATGCCGAGACCCACCAGCTGGTGATCTGGGCCATGGGGCAGGCGCACGTGGAGAAGCTGCTCACGACGCTACGGGAGAACTGGCACATTCAGGTCGAGGTGGAACCGCTGCGTACCTCTCTCCGGGAGACCTTCATCCGTCCAATCACGGCGCAGGGCCGGCTGGTCAAGCAGTCCGGCGGGCACGGCCAGTACGCCGTTTGCATGATGGAGATCGAGCCGCTGGAACGCGGTGCCGGGTTCGAGTTCACCGAGCGTGTAGTGGGCGGAGCCGTGCCGCGGCAGTTCATTCCCTCAGTAGAGAAGGGCATTCGCAGTCAGCTGCCCAAAGGCGTGCTTGCTGGTTACCCCCTGGTTGATCTTCGCGTGACGCTGGTCGATGGCAAGGCGCATTCGGTTGACTCCTCCGACATGGCCTTCCAGACTGCAGGTGCCATGGCCCTTCGGGAGGCAGCGAATGAGTCGACCGTTGCGCTCCTGGAGCCGATCGACAAGGTGAAGATCACGGTTGCCGAGGACTCGGTTGGAGCTGTGCTTGCTGATCTGCGGGGTCGCCGCGGCCAGGTGCATGGCACCGAAACGGCTCCGGATCTGCCCGGCTACGCCGTCATCCACGCCGAGGTGCCGGCTCATGAGCTGTCCCGGTATCCGATCGACTTGCGTTCGGTCTCTCATGGCACCGGCACCTTCAAGCGTTCCTTCGTGCGCTACGACTACATGCCGGCGGCGTTGGCTCGCGAGGTCATCTCGGCTTAGCTGCGAACTCGGACTCCTGAGCTGCGGCCTCACCAGAAGGTGTGGACGCAGGGTCGTCCCTTGTCCGCACTTTCTTAGTGAGGATCGCGAACCCGAAAACGATCAGCCAGATGATCAGCGGATAGAGCGCGATGCGTTCGGCGAGGCCGCCGCCGTGACCGGTCAGAATCACCAGAACGGGACCGACCACGAGTCCAAGAAGGCCGATCACACCCGAAAGGACTGAGAACCACGCCAGTTTGATGCGCTGGCGCCAGATTGTCAGCCCGAGCAAGATCATCGCTGCATTGCCGGCGGGGATATTCAGCGCCCCGATCAGGTGGAACAGCACATTGACGTTCTCCGGGCTCAGCCCCACCAGAATTGTCCCCAAGCCGGCGACTCCCAGAAGGATCAAACCCCACGTCGTCAGACGCCGCCGCGGCCATATCGAGCGCGTCAGGAAAAGTCCGACAAGAATAAGGACCCCGGTCAGGGCGAAAGTCGTATTCATCACCGCGTGAAGCGGTGAACAGATGTAGGTGTTTGCCAGGGTACGGCCGCACGCCGTGTTGCCCAGATCGCTCACTCGGTTGTCGATCAGGCTGTACGGCGTCGTCCAGGCAGCCTGGGCCACGGCCTGACCGATGAAGTACAGCAGCGTCAGGATCCACGAGCCCGCACCGAGCAACAAGCTGAGCTGTGGTGCTGTCCGAGGCCTTCGTTCCATGGAGCTCCTCTCCTTTCTTCAACGATGCTCATACACGTCGTACACGATATGTCGTATACGACGCGTCGTGTAGAACGTTATCATGAGCGCCGTGAATCCCCATACGACCTCAGATCTAGCTGCCACCGACGAGGCTCGAGAGATCGTCGGGTTATTTCGCTCGCTACGGCGACACCTGGTAAGAGGCAGCCGAGCAGAGTTGGCCAGGAGCGGGCTGACAGCGGCGCAGGTGAGCGTCATTTCGCTGCTGGGCACGAACAGCGAAATGACGCTGGGCGACCTGAGTCGTGAGCTGGAGCTAAGCCACAGCACCGTTTCTGGGATCGTGGACAGGCTGCAAGCAAAGGGCCTCGTGGTCCGCAAGCCGAGCCCCGATGACCGGCGTTATGTACAGATTTCCCTCGCTGAGCACGTTGCCAGCCAGGCTCCGGCATTGGGCGACGAAGGCCCGATCGGGCGCCTGGAGGCGGTACTCAAGGCCGCAACCGCTGAGGAGCGGCGCAAGGTCCAAGAGGGTCTGGTGTTACTTGTGCGATTCGCAGATCAAGCCCGGATATTGCCTACAGAGTAGAAAATTTTGCAACCGGTTGATCTTGAAAAATTCATGGGCTAAATGCTTGATCAGTGGCTGGTATCCGTGGTTAAGTGCGGATGTGGCCGAGAAGCGCGCCACGACCTGATGTTTCATCGTGAAAGGGTGGCGCGCTCATGGCGAACTCGCCTCTTTCGGTTGTCCCCCATCAGCATGCGGCCCGTGAAGAACTGGCCGAACGTACGCGTGAGTTGCTCATCGAGGCCGAGGCGGCAGGCCCCGTCCGCCGGCAACAAATCCTTGACGAGGTAGTCACCTCTCACCTGTGGCTGGCCGAGAGGCTCGCCCGACAGTTCCTGCATCGTGGCGAGGACGAAGAGGATCTCATCCAGGTTGCGTACACAGGCCTCGTAGAGGCCTGCCTTCGCTTCGATCCGCATCAAGGCTCCTTCGTCGGTTTTGCGGAGCCGACCATCACAGGGGTGCTTAAGCGGCACTTTCGTGATCATGGTTGGACCGTACGGCCGCCTCGGCCGACTCAGGAACTGGCGTCGGTCATCTGGCGGCGTTGGCCAACACTGGTTCAGGAGATGGGCACGCTCCCCCGCGCCCGAGATCTTGCAGCGGAGCTTGGCGCACCCGTAACTGCCGTGCAGCAGGCCCGGATGGCAAGCGAGGGCTACAGCGCGCTGTCGATCGAAGCTGCCATGACTCGAGGTGTGTGCTTCTGCTCGACCGAATCTGATGAAGACAAGGATCGGGCGGAAGCCCGGTTGATCATCGATCGAGCATTGGCGCGGCTGGATGAGTCCGAACGCCGGCTGATCTGGTTGCGCTTCTTCGAGCAACGGTCGCAGTCCGACATCGCTAACGAGCTTGGCATCAGCCAGATGCAGGTCTCCCGGCTGCTCTCCCGGCTGCTGCTCAAGCTACGCAGCATCATCGGCATGCCGGACAAACTCGCTGCGGCCTCGTAGGAATCAGACTCCAGTCAGAATCTGGGCAACAAGATCACGGCGGCTTCGTACGCCAGTCTTGTCGAAGATCGACTTGACGATCTTGGGCTGCTGCAGCAGCTAGGACTGTCGCCGCAGCCGGCTGAGGCCAATTAGATAACTGATTCGGTCGGCAGCCGGCCCGTGGAGACCAGCCGTTGGGCCACCTCACCGATCTTGCTCTGAGTGTCTCGGGCCGATCGGCGAAGCCTGTTGAAGGCGGTCATCGAGTCGACGTGATCGCGTGCCATCAAATAGCCGACGCCGCGCTCAATGATGACCCGATAGTCAAGTGCGTACTGCAGCTGGGCCGCCAGCTCGCCTGCATTGTGGGCGGCCACGGCATTGGCCAGAGTGGATTCGACCAAGTCGCGGTATCTTGCCAGAGCTTGACACTCATCGTCTTCCCAGATATGCGGGTGGTCGTAGAAGACGTCGAGGGTCCCAACAGTGACCCCACCTAGGCGCACTGGCAGGCCCAGGACGGCGCGTACCCGGTGGGGACGAATCGCAGAGGCGAGATCAGGCCAACGCCCTTCGACGGTAACGTCGCTGCTGGCTACGACGGTGTTGTTGACAAAGGCCTCGGTACAGGGACCTTGCCCTGTGTCACTTTCCGCCACTTCGAGTATCTGGCCCCGATCGTCCGATGCGGCGACATAACGCGGGACGTTCTGTTCATCGGCCAGCATGATGCCGCTGCCCGTGACACCAAAGAGGTCCACACACGCCTCGGTCACTTGCCGCAATGCCTCGACTACGGCAATGCCAGGCTCGCCTACGGTGGTTAGCCGGCGCAGGCTGGCACCGAGGGCCTCGGGATCAATTGGCATGGCCTGACGAATTTGGGAACATGCAGCGTGCCGGCTCTCTCAAGATTGCAGTGGTCTTCGTGTTCGATCATGGTCTACCAACGCAGACGTGTCGAGCCCGACTACCGCGAGCATTGGCCGTTGGGCTGCTGACCGCCGCCTAAAGCAGCAATCAGGCTTACGCCGTCGGGCAGGTGCGACTCCATTGCATTCAGGATTGCAGCGTCCGCGGGGCCGACTTGACCGCAATGTGCGTTGATCATGGCCTGGGCGATGTCGCGGACCTTGACGTGGCCATTTTGGGATAGGCGGACGAGCAGTGACCAGGCTCGCTCGGGGCTGATGGCGAAGCGCTGCGCGAGCAGGCCGATCGCCACTCCGATCTGCTGCCTACGTGCCAGGGCGTCCTTAAGTTGCGCGACCTCGGCTTCCAACTGCGCCACTCGAGAGCTAGCCTCGAGTACCTCAAGGACTGATACAACCTCTGTTGGCGGCGGCTGCGAGACCATGCGTCACCTCGAGGACGTCACGTCCGCAGACACAGGGCGGAGACCGAATAAAAGACCAAATGTGAGTGTAGCCGCCCTCTGGAAAAGCCGCAGTACAAAGGAACGGCCCCGCAGCATGTCTGCTCAGCTACGGGGCCTGGATGGCGATAGATCCTAGGTTCCACTCGCCACCCTGTCTGCGACATACCCATTCGGCAGAGAAGCCAACGTCCGAACCGAAAACGAACTGTCGCTGATGGACCTCCGCAGCATAGGTGAGCCCCCTTTGCACGGCGTCATCGAACGCTTTCATGATCATTGAGGCTGCCAGGCGAGTTGCGTTTTATAGCCAAAGTCGCCTATGCTGCAAGAAGATTTAGCGCAGATTGACGCTGCTTTCTCAGGGATTTCTTCGCTCTTTGGGTAATCAGAGGGATTGCTAGAGCGGCGTTACGAGTGCTTACATCGAACGTGGCCGAGAAGCGCGCCACACCTGTAGTTCATTACGAAGGGTGTCGCGCTTATGGCGATCTCCGAAGTTTCTTTCACCTCCCCTCACCAACAGACCTCGCGCGAAGAACTCGCCGAACGTACCCACAACCTTCTTCTCGAGGCTGAGACCGCTGGCCCGGCCAGGCGTCAACAGATCCTTGACGAGGTGGTCTGCTCGCACCTGTGGTTAGCCGGAACGCTCGCCCGCCGGTTCTTACATCGCGGCGAGGATGAGGACGACCTGCTGCAGGTCGCCTGCACAGGACTAGTCGAAGCGTGCCAGCGCTTTGACCCGCGTCAAGGGTCGTTCGTTGGCTTTGCCGTGCCGACCATCACCGGCGTACTCAAGCGGCACTTTCGTGATCATGGCTGGGTGGTACGCCCG
>DATCXA010000310.1:0-3343 GCA_036566085.1 Propionibacteriaceae bacterium | reverse complement strand
GGCGCCGCCGCAGTCAACCCCTATCTCGCCATAGAGTCAGTCGAGGACCTGGCGCGGCACCAGGTCTATACCAGCGTCACGCCGGAGAAGGCGGTCCACAACGTCATCAAGGCACTCGGTAAGGGCGTGCTCAAGGTGATGAGCAAGATGGGCGTCTCCACGGTTGCTTCCTACACCGGTGCTCAGATCTTCGAGGCGCTCGGCCTATCCCGGGAGGTGGTCGACCGCTACTTCACCGGCACGACGAGCAAGCTCGGCGGCGTCACCCTCGAGCAGATCGCTGAGGAGGTCCGCAAGCGGCACTTGACGGCGTACCCGCTCGATGGCATCCCGTTGGCCCATCGGACACTTCCGGTTGGTGGTGAGTATCAGTGGCGCCGCGAGGGCGAGCCGCACCTGTTCGATCCCGAGACGGTCTTCCGGCTGCAGCACTCGACCCGTTCCGGGCGCTACGACATCTTCAAGCAGTACACCCATCACATCGACACGCAATCAGAGCGGTTGATGACTCTGCGTGGGTTGTTGAAGTTCTCCTCAGACCGCACACCCATTCCGATCGAGGAGGTTGAGCCGGTCAGTGAGATATTGAAGCGCTTCTCCACCGGGGCAATGTCGTACGGCTCCATCAGCAAGGAGGCGCACGAAACGCTGGCGATTGCCATGAACAGGATCGGCGGCAAGTCCAACACCGGTGAGGGTGGGGAAGACAAGGACCGGCTCTACGATCCGGAGCGGCGGAGCGCGGTCAAGCAAGTGGCATCCGGGCGCTTTGGTGTGACATCGGACTACCTGACCAACGCATCCGATCTGCAGATCAAGATGGCCCAGGGAGCCAAGCCCGGAGAGGGCGGCCAGCTGCCCGGGCAGAAGGTCTATCCGTGGATTGCCAAGACCCGGCACTCGACGCCGGGCGTCGGATTGATCTCGCCGCCGCCACACCACGACATCTACTCGATCGAGGATCTCAAGCAGCTGATCCACGACCTAAAGTGCGCCAACCCCTCGGCCCGGGTGCACGTCAAGCTCGTCGCCGAGGTCGGCGTCGGCACCGTCGCCGCCGGGGTGTCCAAGGCCAAGGCCGATGTAGTGCTGATCTCCGGACATGACGGCGGCACCGGTGCGGCCCCGTTGACATCGTTGAAGCATGCCGGAGGCCCGTGGGAACTGGGACTTGCTGAGACGCAGCAGACCCTGTTGCTCAATGGGCTCAGAGACCGGATCGTGGTGCAGGTCGACGGTCAGCTGAAGACCGGTCGCGACGTGATCATCGGCGCCCTGCTCGGAGCTGAGGAGTTCGGCTTTGCGACCGCCCCGCTGGTGGTCAGCGGCTGCATCATGATGCGGGTCTGCCATCTCGACACCTGTCCGGTCGGGATTGCGACGCAGAACACTGAGCTGCGTTCGAAGTTCTCCGGGAAGCCGGAGTTCGTGATCAACTTCTTCGAGTTCATTGCCGAGGAAGTGCGCGAACACCTTGCAGCATTGGGCTTCCGGACTCTCGCGGAGGCGATCGGCCACGTTGAGGTGCTTGACACGACTAAGGCCGAGCAACATTGGAAGGCCCATGGCCTGAACCTCCGGCCCATCTTGCACAAGCCTGATCTTGGTGAAGGCGCGGTGCTGCATAACACTACGGTTCAAGATCACGGGATCGCTGAGGCGCTTGATCAGGAGTTGATCAGGATCTGTCGACCGGCGCTGGAGACCGGCGAGGCCATTCGAGCCTCGCTTCCCATCCGCAATGTTGATCGTACGGTGGGAACGATCTTGGGTCACGAAGTCACTAGGGCGACCAGGGGCGACGGCCTGCCGGACGGCACGATCGATATCACGTTCGAAGGGTCGGCCGGGCAAAGCTTCGGCGCCTTCCTCCCCGCTGGCATCACGCTGCGTCTGGAGGGCGATGCGAATGACTACCTGGCTAAGGGACTCTCGGGCGGTCGCATCGTGCTGCGCCCGGCGCGTACGTCGCAGTTCGTTGCGGCCGACAACATCATCGCCGGGAACGTGATCGCCTACGGCGCAACATCGGGTGAGCTGTTCATTCGTGGCCAGGTCGGTGAGCGGTTCTGCGTCCGTAACTCTGGTGCAATTGCTGTGGTGGAGGGCTTGGGCGACCACGGCTGTGAATACATGACCGGCGGTATCGCGGTCGTACTGGGTAAGACAGGCCGCAATGTCGCGGCCGGGATGTCTGGAGGCATTGGTTACTTCCTCGACCTCGACCCGACACTGTTGAATACCGAGATGGTCGACGCACTGGTGCCGACTGACGCTGATCTTGAGTTCCTCAGGAAGCTGATCGTGCAACATCAGGAGGAGACCGATTCCGATGTTGCCGAGTCGTTGCTTGCTGATTGGCATTCTGTCGGAAGGCGCTTCACCAAGGTGCTGCCGCGTGACTATGCGCGGGTGATCGCGGCGCGCCGGCAGGGCGAATCGGAGGGCCTCGACGAGGCCATGATCACCACCAAGATGATGGAAGCAGCCCACGGATGACTGAGCTCGTCGCGCCCGCGCACCACCGCTCGGACCGACCGGCGAAACGCGCCCCTAGGGTCTTGCGGTTCCGTGCAGTTGGTCAGGAGCAGGTTTCAAGCATCTTAGGTTTCTCCGATGGGTCCGAGCGGTGGAGCACGAGCGCTCCTCTGCAGCTGAAGGGATGCCAGCATGGCTGATCCGCGGGGCTTCATGACGACTCCGCGACGCGTGGCGACGCGTCGGCCGGTGGCAGAGCGGATCCACGACTGGAAAGAGGTCTATCCCGGAACACCTGGACGGGCAGTGTTGCCGATCATCTCCGAGCAAGCCGGCCGTTGCATGGACTGCGGCATTCCTTTCTGCCACACCGGCTGCCCGCTGGGCAACCTCATTCCGGAGTGGAACGACCTGGTCTGGCGCAGCGACTGGGATGAAGCGCTGGAGCGGCTGCACGCGACCAATAACTTCCCAGAGTTCACCGGGCGGCTATGTCCGGCCCCGTGCGAGACCGCTTGTGTCGTGGGCATCAACCGCGACCCGGTGACGATCAAGAATGTCGAGGTCGCGATCATCGACAAGGCCTGGGACGAACGCCGCGTCGATCCGCAGCCGCCGGAGTGGCATACCGGCAAAAGGGTGGCAGTTGTCGGATCGGGCCCGTCCGGGCTGGCAGCCGCCCAGCAACTCACCCGAGCCGGACACACCGTTGCCGTCTTCGAGCGGGCTGACGCTCCGGGTGGACTGCTGCGCTACGGCATTCCCGAGTTCAAGATGGAGAAGTCTGTGCTGGACCGCCGCATCCGGCAGATGCTGGATGAGGGCACCAATTTCCATTGCGGGACTGAGGCTGGGGTCAAGATCA
>DATCXA010000305.1:0-2590 GCA_036566085.1 Propionibacteriaceae bacterium | reverse complement strand
GCCGCGATCATGCGGCTGCGCAACATCTTCGTCTTCACCCACGACTCGATCGGCCTGGGCGAGGACGGGCCCACCCACCAGCCGATCGAGCACCTTGCCGCGCTGCGGGCGATTCCGGGGCTTGACGTCGTAAGGCCGGCGGATGCCAACGAGACCGCGGCGGCGTGGGAAGTGATCTTGAAGAACAAAGACAGACCCGCCGGGCTGGCCCTCACCCGGCAGGCGGTGCCCATTTTCCAACGCGGCGAGGACGGCTTTGCCGACACCTCAGAAGTGGCCAAGGGCGGTTACATACTCAAGGACAGTGACGGCACCCCGGATGTGATCTTGATTGGAACCGGCTCGGAGGTGCAATACACCGTCGCAGCTCAGCAGCAACTCGCCGACCAGGGCATCAAAGCACGCGTAGTGTCGATGCCGTGTCGGGAGTGGTTCGACGGGCAGGATCAGGCTTACCGGGACTCAGTCATCCCGCCTCAGATCAAGGCCCGCGTTTCCATCGAGGCCGGAGTTGGCATTGGCTGGCGTGACCTCGTCGGCGACGCGGGGCGAATCATCAGCATCAATCACTATGGAGCCAGTGCGGCCGGAAGCCTGCTGTTCAAAGAGTTCGGCTTCACCCCTGAGACGGTCGTCGCAGCCGCACAAGAAAGCCTTGATGCGGTAACTGAGACAACCGCACCCACGCATCCGGCAGCCAGCGGGCCCAGAGGTCCCGCAGATGTAGAGGCCCAACCGGGCGTCACGATCAGCTGAGCCCAGCTGACGCCAACCCCCACTCATTCAGGAGAACTGATCATGAACGAACGGCTCAAGGCCCTCTCAGACGCCGGAGTATCGATCTGGCTGGACGACCTGTCTCGCGAGCGCATCACCTCAGGCAACCTTGCCGATCTGGTGTCCAACTACGGCGTCAGCGGTGTTACGACGAACCCGACGATCTTCGCAACGGCACTGTCGAAAGGTCATGCCTACGATGACCAGATAAAGGAGCTTGCGGCGCGCGATGCGGAGCTCCACGACGCCATCAAGACGATCACCACCGATGACGTACGCAATGCCTGCGACATTATGGCGGCCACCTTCGCGGCAACAAACGGTGTCGACGGCCGCGTCTCGATCGAGGTGGATCCCGATTTGGCAAACGATACGGAAGCCACCACAGCACAGGCGAGCGACCTGTGGAAGGTCGTCGACCGGCCCCAGGTATTGATCAAGATCCCGGCGACCAAGGCCGGACTCCCATCGATTGCTTCGGTAACCGGTGAGGGTGTGAGCGTCAACGTGACGCTGATCTTCGCCCTCGAGCGCTACCGGGAGGTGATCGACGCCTACATGACTGGTCTGGAGCGGGCTGCTGAAGTGGGCCATGACCTGAGCAAGATCCAGTCAGTAGCGTCCTTCTTCGTCTCGCGCGTCGATACCGAGATCGACAAGCGACTGGAGGCCATCGGCTCGGACGAGGCGCTCGCGCTACGTGGCAAAGCCGCTATCGCCAACGCCCGCCTCGCGTACGCACTTTATGAGGAAGAGTTCAGCAGCGAGCGATTCGCTGCGCTCGAGGCCAAGGGCGCCAATCGGCAGCGGCCGCTATGGGCTTCGACCGGTGTTAAGAACCCCGACTACTCCGACACCATGTACATCACCGAGCTCGTCGTGCCGAACACCGTCAACACCATGCCGGAGAAGACCATGATGGCCTTTGCCGATCACGGCGAGCTACAGGGCGACATGGTGACCGGCACCAAGGCCGAGGCGCAGCAGGTGCTCGACGACCTGGAGCGAGTCGGCATCTCCTATGACGATGTGGTCGACGTGCTCGAGAAGGAAGGCGTCGAGAAGTTCGAGGCGTCGTGGAACGAGCTGGTTGTCGACGTCAAACAGGAACTCGAAGCCGCCAAAGCCGCCCTCTGACCGCGAATCCAATGCTGAAGTCGGAGTTTGCCGGTGACTACTGAATTGCGCCCCAACCCGCTTCGGGACCCCCAGGATCGGCGGCTGCCGAGGATTGCCGGCCCCTGTGTGCTGGTTATCTTCGGTGTCACCGGCGACCTGTCAACCAAGAAGCTGATGCCCGCGGTCTACGACCTGGCTAACCGCGGGCTGCTGCCCCCGGGCTTCGCCCTTGTCGGGTTTGCCCGACGGGATTGGGCGCGCGAGGACTTCGCACACGTCGTACATACCGCCGTCAAAGAGCACGCCCGTACTCCATTTAGGGAAGAAGTCTGGCAGCAGCTCTCTGAAGGCATCAGGTTTGTGCCAGGTGAGATCGGAGATGACGAATCATTCAGCAAGCTAGCCAACACCATCGCCGACCTCGATGAGGCTCGAGGTACCGGCGGCAACCACGCCTTCTACCTATCCATCCCGCCGGGCCTGTTCCAGACCGTTGTCGACCAGCTGCGCTCCCATGGCCTCGCCGAGCAGTATCCCGGCAGGTGGAGCCGGGTTGTGATCGAAAAGCCATTTGGCCACGACCTGGCCAGCGCTCGGGAACTGAACCGGATCGTCCTCAGCGTCTTTCCGTCATCCTCGGTCTTCCGCATCGACCACTATCTCGGTAAAGAGACAGTGCAGAACATCATGGCGG
>DATCXA010000288.1:0-6324 GCA_036566085.1 Propionibacteriaceae bacterium | reverse complement strand
TGCGCCTCGCCATGGGCCCGGACCGGATGGCGCTGGAGATGAATGTGAACGGTCCAGACGATCCTTTGACGCTGGATCGGGTTGCACTCGACACCGATCTCAACCCGGGACGTTTGCCGGCGTACGGAGAAGTCTTGGCGGGTGTGTTGGACGGTGATCCGCTGCTGTCGGTGCGTGGAGATACGGCCGAGGAGTGCTGGCGCATCGTGGATCCGGTCCTCCAGGCGTGGCGCGACGGAGAGGTACTGATGGAGGAGTACGACGCTGGTTCTGATGGACCGTCGGATTGGAGCTGAGCCTTACGCGGAGAGGTTCACTACGTTCATCGTTGGTGGCCTTGTGCCAAGCAATTCGGGATCAGACAAGAGGGAGCTGCGGTGAAGATCGGAATCGGGGTACCCAATCCGGTGCCCGACACCCCTGGGGATGTCATCCTCGACTGGGCCAGGCGTGCAGAGGCGGTCGGCTTCAGCGGCTTGGTCACCATCGATCGGATCGCATATCCCGGCTATGACTCGCTCACCACATTGGCTGCTGCGGCTGGAGCGACCGAGCGCATCTCGTTGATGACGAACATCTTGCTCGCCCCGATCTACACACCGGTGCTGCTGGCAAAGACGGCAGCCAGCATTGACCAGATTTCCCGCGGCCGGCTCTCCCTGGGTCTCTCAGTCGGCTCACGCCCGGACGACTACGAGGTCACTGGACGCGACTTCCACCGTAGAGGCCGCGACTTCGATCATGAGCTCGAGGTGCTGCACAAGGTCTGGCGGGGGGAGCCTCTAGCTCAGGATTCAGCACCAGCAAGTCCTACGCCGGTCCAAGATCAGCGCGTTCCCATCCTCTTCGGCGGCAGAAACCAGAAGACGATTGAGCGTGTCGCTACCTGGGGCGCCGGTTGGACCGTCGGCGGATCGGGATCAGCTCAGGCCGGGCCTTTTGCCGACAATGTGAGGAGGGCCTGGGCGGCGGCCGGCCGCCCAGGCGAGCCCCGACTAGCAGCACTGACCTACTACTCGCTAGGCGAGGATGCCGAGGAGGCGTCGCGCCGCTATCTCCTCGACTACTACCGCGTCGTCGGCGACTACGCGGCCCAGATCGCGGAGAATGCTCAGCGATCGGTGATGCAGCTGCGCGAGGCGGCCAAGCAGTTCGAGGATGCAGGTTTCACAGAGTTCTACTTCGACCCAACGGTCGCGAAGCTTGATCAGGTCGACCGCCTGGCGGATGCCGTGCTCTGAGCGGCATAGTCGGGGAGGGGGAGATGGACACAGTGATCGCGGTGACGGGATCGACCGGACAGCTGGGCGGGCGGGTCGCCCGCCGACTCGCCGACCTGGGGGTGGAGCAACGCCTTCTGGTACGCGATCCGGCCCGAGCGCCGGCGTTGCCGGGCACCCACACCGCCACGGCTGATTACGCCGACGGCGCCGCGGTTCGAGCGGCGTTAACAGGCATCGAGACAGTCTTTATGGTGTCCGCGGCCGAAACGCCAGAACGGGTCCAACAACATGTCAGCTTCATTGACGGCGCGGTCGATGCCGGAGTACGTCGGATCGTATATGTGTCTTTCTTCGGCGCCTCCCCCACCGCAACTTTCACCCTCGCCCGTGATCACTGGGCGACAGAGGAGCATTTGCGCTCGGTCGGAGTGCCGTACACGATCTTGCGCGACAACATCTACGCCGACTTCACGCCACACTTCATGGGTGCCGATGGGAGTATTCGCGGACCAGCGGGCGAGGGGCGGGTGGCCGTTGTCGCCCAGGCGGATATCACCGATGTCGCGGTTGCCGCGCTGACCAGTGATGGCGCGTACGACGGACGGACGCTGAACCTCACTGGGCCGGCTGCTCTCACGATGCACGAAATTGCGAGCATTTTGAGTGATCATTTCGAGCGGACGGTGTCGTATGTCCCGGAAACAATCGAGGAGGCGTACGTGTCGCGCGCCGTCTACGGTGCGCCGAAGTGGCAGGTGGACGCCTGGGTCAGCACCTATACCGCGATAGCGGTCGGCGAGCTGGCCGGAATCAGCAACGATATTCCCGAGGTGACCGGTCATCCAGCGACCTCATTGCCAGAGGTACTTGCTGCCGCCGACATGGGCTAGGCGTTCCGCAAGATGCGCGCCACTTCGCGCTGGCCGCGCCGCTCGGCATGCTGTAGCGCCGTGACACCTTGGCGGTCGGCGATGCTGGCGTCGGCACCGGCGTCCAGCAAGATCATCACGATCTGCTGGTAGCGCTTGGACCCGTCGCCAAGGATCACAGCTTCCAGCAGTGCGGTCCAGCCGAGGTTGTTGATGTGGTTGACGTCGATGTCGGTGCGTACGACGCGGCGCACATACCCGACGTGGCCGCGCTCGCTCGCCGGGATCAGAGAGGTACCACCGAACCGGTTGCGGATCGCCAGGTCCGGCCTCGCAGGCAGCAGCACCTCCAGCATGTCAACGCTGCCGGTCACCCCTGTGACCAGCCATGGCGTGTCGTGCTGATCGTCCAGCGCATCGGGGTCGGCCCCTAGGTAGACCAGCAACCGGGCAACCGCAAGCCGGTCTTTGGTGACAGCGAGGAGCAGCGGCGTACGGCCGTGTTCGTCGCGGGTCTCAAGATTGGCGCCGGCTCGGATGGCAAGGGCCGCCGTTGTAGCGTCACCTGTTTCCGCCGCCGAAAGGAGGCGGCTGTTGGCTTTTCGCTTCGACGGCGTGTCGGCATTCAGCGCCGTCCGCAATAGCTTTGCGATCTCGTTGTGGCCTTTGGACGTTGCGTGCTGTAGCGGGGTGACCTGATCATGCTGGGACGGCATACCTAGGTCGGCACCGGCAGCGATCAGCACCCGAACGGTATCGACGTAGCGGCGCGATCCGTTGCCTAAGATGATCGCCTCGTGCAAGGCGGTCCAACCGAGGTTGTTGATGTGGTTGATCTTGATGTCGGCTTGCACCAGCCGCCCGGCAATGTCGGCGTGGCCGCGGTCGGCGGCCCGGATGAGCCCCGTGCCGTTGAAGGAGTCTTTGGACTCCACGTCTGCGCCGTTCTTGAGCGTCAGGTCCAGAAGCTCCAGGTACCCCTCGCTGGTGGAGATGAGATAGGCACTTTGGACAGTGTTGTCCTTGGCGTTGACATCAGCTCCTCTGGCAATCAGAGCTCGGGCGCGGCTGAGGTCGTTGTCCCGCGCTGCTGCGATTAGCTGCTGGTTGAGCCTCTCCTGCTCCCGTGCGTCCGGCTTGGCTAGCTTTTTGGTCGGCTGAGGGCTCGGCCGGCTGGTCGCCGTTGGTTGGGCCGAGCCCACTGACGAGGTTGTCTGCTCCGATGGGTCGGATGCCGCGAGCTCTCCGCCATTGCAGGCGGTGGTGGCAAGAACGACAGTCGCCATAGCGGCAAGTAGGCGAATCGGCTTCATCTGTCAGGCCCTCCGCCTCCACTTTGCGGCCCAATGCCGTCATAGACAATCGGGCATGGTCGATAGCTAGGACGGATGAGATGCGGAGGTACGTTGAACTCGTGACGACCGATGCAGATGATCAATACGCGGTTCGTCTTGTGCCCGCCGATGATCCGCGCGCGATTGCGATCACCAAGGCTATTCAGTCCGGTGATCTTGATGCGCTCGAACAACTGCTCAACGCGAATCCAGGGTTGGCCACGGCTCGCATCGGCACTTGGGATGCCTACCGGACCTTGCTGCATGCCGCCACTGACTGGCCGGGTCACTTTCCGAACGGTCCGGCAGTCGTGCAACGTCTGGTTGCCGCTGGCGCTGATGTGAACGCCCACAGCCGGTTCAGCTCGCACACCGAGACGCCGCTGCATTGGGCGGCAAGCAGCAATGACGTCGCAGTGCTTGACGCACTGCTCGATGCGGGAGCCGACATCGAGGCCACTGGTGCCGTGCTCGGCGGTGGTACGCCGCTGGCCGATGCATGTGGGTTCGGCAACTGGGAAGCGGCCCAGAGGCTTGTCGAGCGAGGCGCGCAGGTCCGGCTGAGCGATGCCGCTGCCCTTGGGTTGCTCGATCGCGCCGAGGCCATCCTTGCCGAGCAGCCGGCTCCGGAGCCTGAGATGATCACTCAGTCTTTCTGGGCTGCCTGCCACGGTGGTCAACGGGTTACGGCGGAGTACCTGCTGGCGCGGGGTGCTGACATCAACTGGATTGGCTGGGACGACAAGACGCCGCTTGATCTTGTCGATGAGACGCTTCAGCCGGAGCTGGCTGCGTGGCTCCGGGCTCGAGGCGCTAAGCGCGCTGACGAGATACAGTGATCACTGCAGTTGATCTTGAGCCGGTCTTTGTTTAGTTGATCTTGACCCTGAGCAATTCGGTGGAGTTTGATCTCTAACTTTCCTTATATTGTTGGGAAAACAGCTTGAACACAGCGGTATCTGGAATTGACACAGCGGCGAGACGGCATGTGGCAGCTGCACGGCAGGCTCAGCAACACTGTTGAGGCGCAGTTGAACGCCATCGTGGACCCGTTCACCTCACCACGCAGCACCGCGATCGAAGACCAAGAGGCACCGTGATCCAAATCCCGGATGAGCGCCCCCATATGCAACGGCTCCACGATGCACTCGAAGAAGCCTGCGCCCGGCTCCTCAAAGCCGACGACCAACCATCGGTCGGCGGTGTCCCGGCATCGGTGATCGCCACCATCAGCATCGAGGACCTGCACGCCAAGGCCGGTTTGGCCGAAACCGCCGACGGCACCCAGTTCACCGCCGAACAACTCTTGCGGATAGCCGATGAGGCCGAAATCTGGCCCACCATCACCGACCGCAACGGCATCCCCCTAACACTCGGCAGAACACGACGACTGGCCTCACCCGGGCCAAACCATGGCATTAATCGCCCGAGACGCCGGATGCTCCTTCCCCGGCTGCACCCACCCAGCAGCCTGGTGCGACCGACACCACATCCGGGACTGGATCCTGGGTGGGCTTACCGATCTTGACAACCTGACCCTGCTCTGCCGATACCACCACACGCATTTTCTGCAGAAGGGCTGGAGCTGCCGGATCAACACCGACCGGCTACCCGAATGGATCCCACCCCGCTGGATCGACCAAAATCAACAACCCCACATCAACCCCCGCATCCGACGGCTACATGCCCAACAACAACTCGACCGCAATCGACGACGAACACCCACAGCCGCATGACTAGATGCACGAAAGGCGGGAATCAGCTAACACCAGAGCCGCACGTCCTAGGGTTTCGGCATGCACCTCGCCGATGCCGCCCGGCCTCCGGCTCGTACGGTGGTGGTGCTCGGCGGGCTCACCATGTTCGGTCCGCTCTCGCTCGATCTCTATCTACCGGCGCTGCCGGAACTCGCCGACGATCTCAATGCCTCGGCCTCAGCTGCACAGCTGTCGATCACCGCCTGCCTCGTCGGCTTGGCGGTTGGCCAGCTCGTGGCAGGTCCGATGTCCGACCGGCTCGGCCGCAGACGTCCGCTGATGATCGGATTGGTGGTCTATCTCCTGGCTTCTGTGGCCTGTGCTTTAGCCCCGAATGTGACAGTCCTGGTAGCACTCCGGCTCATCCAGGGGTTGGCTGGAGCGGCCGGGATAGTGATCTCCCGGGCGGTCGCGCGCGATCTCTATTCCGGATCTGCACTCATGATCTTCTTCTCTCGATTGCTCTTGATCGCCGGGCTTGCGCCAGTGCTCGCTCCAGTACTTGGCGGTCAGCTCAGCCGGATCATGAGCTGGCGGGGCATCTTTGGCGTACTGGCCGGCTTCGGCGCGGTGCTGCTGCTAGCTGCATGGTTCGGCCTCAAGGAGACGCTGCCGCCGGAACGACGAATCGTTGGCGGGTTCGGCCGCACTCTGCGTGGCTACAACACCCTGCTTCACGATCGCTTCTTCGTCGGCTGTGCACTCTCCGCCGGACTCGCCGGCGCGACCCTGTTCGCCTACATCTCCGGCTCGACTTTCGTCCTGCAGAAAATCTACGGCATGTCTCCGCAAAGCTTCTCTTTGATCTTCGGGGCTATCTCTCTCGGACTAGTTATAGCAGCACAGGCTGGGGCTCGCCTTGCTTTGGTATGGCCGCTGACGCGGGTACTGGGTGTCGGCCTGATCATCAATCTCTTCGGGGCCACTGCCTTACTCACAACGGTGATCATCGGACTGCCGATGAGCGTATTGATAAGCGCACTGGTTGTCATGGTGTGTGCGGTGGGCTTGATCTTCCCAACAGCAAACGCACTAGCAATGGCGGACTATCCCGACCTTGCCGGTACAGCCTCCTCGCTGCAAGGCCTCAGTCAGTTCGTCTTTGGAGCGGTGGCCGCGCCTCTGGTCGGCATTGCCGGCG
>DATCXA010000265.1:0-9559 GCA_036566085.1 Propionibacteriaceae bacterium | reverse complement strand
AGCCGAAGACCCCTCGGAGAACGGTATCGGCCCGGATCACCTGGCGGCCACATCCATTGGCGTCGAGGTAGAGAGTTCTTATCCGGTCTCTCACGACTCGTCTCCGCCCGCTCTCATCGCTCGGCCGGCGCCGCCCTCGGCCGGCACGACACCTCCATGGGCACCCAGAGCGCGGGTTGCCCTCCGACGAGATTGCGCTCGGATACGACCTTGAACACCGCCCCCGCGGTCGCCACCGTGGTCTCAGCGCTCACCAGCTCGGCCTGGACGCGGTAGAGGCCGGGTCCGAGGATCATCGGTGCCATCTCGGCCACTACCTCGACCCGCCCAGCCAACGAGCTCAGGACGCCGCCAGACTCCGACCAGCGATTCTCGGTGATCCGCAGGCCGTCCAGCCGCTCGATCCAGAGTCGAAGGTCATGGTCATCTCGTGCCTGGTCAACCCTCAGCTCCACACTGATCCACGCGTCCTCGCCGACGCTCAGGACGCTGGCTGGGCCCGACCGACGACTCGAACCGACCGTCACCCGCTTGATCCGCACAGCGCTATCGAGCGCCCACTCTTGCCCCTGCGTCGAGAACTTGGCCGCCGTCTCGACCTCGTCGCGCTGACGCACCCGTTCGCGATAGGCAGTCGTGACCTGCGCGGGGTCCCCGTCCGCGACCAGTCGTCCCCCATCCAGCCACAGGCAGCGGGAGCACATGCTGACCATGGACTCGAGATTGTGGGAGACGAGCATCACGATTCGCCCCTTGCTGCAGAGCTCGCGCACCGCGTGGGTCGCTTTCTGCGAAAACCAGTAGTCACCCACCGATAGCATCTCGTCGATGAGCAGGATCTCCGGCTCGACGAAGACCAGGCTGGTGAAGGCCAGGCGCGCCTTCATTCCGGAAGAGTATGTGCGGACCGGCTGGTCGATGAAGTCGCCGAGGTCGGCGAACGTGATCATCCGGTCGATGACGGTATTCGTCTGGGCCCTGGTCCGCCCCTGGACTTCGGCGTCGAGGTAGAGATTCTCCCGGCCCGTTAGGTCCTCCCGCAGGGCGAGACCGAGGGTCAGCGCCGCATGCACACGACCATCGACTTCGACCGAGCCCCCCGTCGGCGCTGCGACCCCCGCGAGAAGGTGGAGGAGAGTGGACTTCCCGGCTCCGTTCTCGCCTATGATCCCGACTCGCTCCCCTTCCGTGACGCTAAACGAGACGCCGTCGAGCGCCATCTTGTGATCGACACCTCGCGCCGCCTCGTGTCGCACTCCGAGCAGGCGAAGAAGCGGGCGAGCAGCACGCGGGAGCGGGCGCGAGGTCGTCAGCTCGTACCGCTTGGTCACTCCCTCCACCCGGATGCGGTAGCTCACGACTGGGTCCGCCCACCCCGCCAGCGCAGCGGTAGGACGCTCACGCTCTCCCGCGGCTTCCCGGCAACCGCGAACGCCAGATCGTTCCCGTAAGTCCAGCTCCGGACATCCAGAGGCACAAAGGTCCCCTCCGCACCGCGCTCGCTCAGAAAGAGGTTGAGCGAGTACTCCCCGGGGCTGAGGGGCAGTGTCGGAATAGTCACCGCGACCTCATACAGGCCAGGCGTGGATGCGACGGGGCGCGGCTCCACCTGCAGCAGATGGCTCCAGCCGATGCCTTGCCGGAAGCTCTCGACGGAGCAAGCGAACCAGACTGGCGAGGTCACCTTCACGTCGATCGGGATGGACAGCGTCGTGTCCTCCTCGGCCAACGCGCAGTACGCCGATGGCAGATGGGCTGCAAACGCTGCGGCGTCCCCACGTGGTTGAGGCAGACCGAGGTAGCGCTGAACAACCGCCGGACTCGAACCCCGATCCACTATGCGGCCGCGCTCCAGAACGCAGGCTTCACGACACAACTTGAGCACCGACGTCCAGTCGTGGGTGGCGAGAATTCCCGAGGCCCCCGCCGCCAGTCGCTCCCGCAGGCGGCGCCAGCATTTCGTCTGGAAGTGCTCGTCGCCCACGGAAAGAACCTCGTCGATGAGGTAGATCTGCCCGGGCAAAGACGTGGCTACCGAGAAGAACAGGCGGGCCTTCATTCCGGCGGAGTAAGTGTAGATAGGGTTGTCGAAATACTCTCCTAACTCGGCGAACTCGGCGATCTCACTCAGAAGTCGGTCGACTTGCCGCCGTCCGCTCCCGTGGAGTGCCAGCCACCGACTCGCGAAGTCCTGTCCGGTCAGCAGCTCGTTGCCCGCCATCCCGAGCTCGTAGATCGCCGACAGCGGTCCTGCGACCCTCACGGTCCCCGAGGTCGGGGCGTACACACCGCCGAGCGTCCGCAGCAGCGTGCTCTTGCCCGCGCCATTGCGGCCCAGCACACCCAGGAACTCGCCCTGGCGGACCTGGAGCGTCACATCGCGCACCGCGGGAAAGCCCTTCACGAAGTGGCCACCGAGGATCACCGGCCAGATCGACTGGCCGTCGAGCAACACGAAGGTCTTGCTCAGGTCCCGACACTCGACAACCGACCGGCTCATCGTTTCCTCGTCGCGCGCCGCGCCCGGTACCGCTGTCGCGAGCAGCCCTCCCGCCCCACTAGATCCGGGCATCGAAATATCCCTTCAGCTTGCGGAAGAACACCAGGCCCCCGAGGAACGCCATCGCCGAGAGAACGGCCAGGTAGGCGAGGCTCCAAGGCGCCGGCCACGCCCGATGCAAGAGCGGCTGCCGGTAGCCCTCGGCAATTACCTGGAACGGATGGAACTGCAAGACTCCCTGCAGCACCTTCGGGAACTCGCTCAGCGGGTAGAAGATCGGCGAGCTGAACAGCAAGATCATCAGGACGTTCGGTAACACCATGGCGGTATCCCGGACAAACACATTGACCGCAGCGAGGCAGAGGCCGATGCCAGTGATAAACACGAACTGCAAGACGAGCACCGGGAGGATGGCGAGCCAGCTCAACGATGGCCGCGTTCCGCTCAACACGAGGAGCGCCACCAGATAGCAGGTGCTCACCGCGAGCGGGACCAGCCCCATCAGGCTACCGGCGATGGGCAGCAGCTCGGTCTTGAAGGCGAGGTTCTTGACCAGGCCGCTGTTGCCGGTCACCGCGCCTGTGCTCGTCGCCAGGCTATCGCTGATCGCCAGCCATGGCCCGTATCCGCTGATCAGCCAGATGACGAACGACAGGCTCGTCTCCGCTCCCGGCAAGCGCGAGCGAAATACGAACGCGAACACGAATGTGAAGATGCCCATCATGAGGAGCGGGTTGACGATGGCCCACACGAGTCCCAGCGTCGACCCGAGGAATCGGTCCCGCAGGCCCATCTTGAGGAAGTTCAGCAGCCGTAGGGCATCTGCCCGGTCGAAGCCTAGGATTTGCATGCCTCTTCGGTTTCCGGCCTCGAGGCCTGGCCGCCGAACTGCCCACCCATCACGGAGTCATAGATGGCCTCGTACCGCTCCGCGCAGGCATCGGCACTATGCCACTTCATCGCGAATGCGCGCCCGGCCACGCCGAGACGGCGACGCCGCTCCCGGTCAAGTAGAAGATCACGGAGGACTTCGTAGACCGTCTCCTCTGTCGCAGACACCAGTGGCAGCTCCTGCGTAGACCGCAGCTTGTCGGCGGGCTTCGGTTCGCTACGATTGATATAGCAAATCGTGGGCTTGCCCAACATCATCGCTTCCCGGGCCGTCGCGCCGTATCGTCCGTAGTTCAGCTGATCGACGATCACGTCGGCTTGGGCCTGGAGGTACCGAACCTCCGTGTTCTTGACATCGGTCACGAAGATGAGCCGGACGGCCCTTCCCTCGGCCTGCAAGCGCGCAATCGCGGCTTCTATCGCTCCAGTCCCCTTGATGTTCCGGCCGTGCGCCGTTCGGAGGTCATAGTTCCCGAAGGAGTGGTACACGAGCAGTTCGTTGTCACTGCGCTTGATCTTCAGGTGATCCGGGACGGCGAGGTCAGGCTTCCAGAACTCCGGGTCCAGGCACATCGTGGTCGGTTCCCTCACTGCCTTGTGGATGGCCTGATAGTCCAGGGCCGGAGACCCTTCCGTGAAGATCACATCGCAGTAGCGATCAACCTTGCGGCCCCACGCGAGGTTCTTTGCGTCATTGCAGACTGTCGGTGTCAGCTGCCAGGGGCACTTGTCGCATACAACCGAACCGCCCAGGGCTGACCACCGAGCCACCGTAGACTGTGCGACGCCGCTATTGCAGCCGCTGATCGTATAGGCAATCTTCCGACCGCTGCGACGCCACTCCACGATGTCCCACGGTTCCTCTGCTTCCCAGTCCTCTGGGGAGATGGGGAAGAACGTCAGCAGCCCGTCACCAGCAAAATGCAGCAAAGCAAAGCGCTCGAGCGCATCCCAGTAGCAATCCTCGATGTTCTTCCGAAAGCGTTTAGGGTCGGCATCCCAGAGATTCACGTCCTCGCCATGGTAGTAGTTCGCATGCGGTCCCTCGGGATCGTCAGTGCTCACCGTCAGAGCGTCCCAGCCGCGTCGACGAAGTGCCTCGGCCAAGTAGTAGAAATGGTAGTAGCTGTTACGAAGGAACAGGACACTGCGTACGCGAGAGCCGGCCGCTCCTCTCGCCCGAGGCCGCTCCCGCAGCATTCTCCGGATAGCCCGACGTATGCGCCCCATCGTGGCCATCAGCCGCACCACCTGCCCGACGCGGCTCCCAAACGCCCTTCGGTCCCCGCGTTTGCTCCAACGATCAGCTCCCGCGTCCCGACAAAGCCGCAGTTCATCATCGCGTCGATGATGGACAACCCCGGCACAAACTCGCCCGCGCCGAGCTGTGGGTACACGGGATGCCGGAACACCTGCTGAACAAGCCCAATTCCTGCCCGTCCGAACCTCTCGTCATCCTGATAGCCTTGCGCACCACCACCGCACAGATACCCGCTGCCGCCCACCGCCTGCACTGCATTCACGAGCAGGTCAGTGCCGGCTCCCTCGACGCCGAGCGTAGAACCCACGATCAGCTTGCCTGGATCCAGACCGAGGCGGGTGGTCAGTGCTCGGACGACCGTCAGATTGAACTCAGCCACCATATCGGTCGGCGTCTCGATCAACTCTTCAACGAGCGGAAATACCTCATGGAAGTAGGGCGCTCGTCGATACGCGCCCCGGAATGCCCGCAGAAGTCGGACCCGCCACGGCCCGTTCGCGACCCGCATCTCACGCACGAGCCGCACGCCGTGGAACGAGCGCTCCACTGGTAGAGTTGCCCAGGTAGGCCGTCCCTCCAGCAGGATCCGAACCCGGTTCGACCACGTTCCCCCGGTTTTCGAGAACTGCACATTGTCCAGGACGATGAAAATGTCCGCTCTGGCGATCTTGTCGAAATAACCCAGCCACGGAAAAAAGTTCGGCTGGTGAATCGCAACCAGTTTTCTAGCTCCGAGTCTGCTCATCACGCAAGATTCCAAGTAGTGCGATATCCACATATCGACCGTCGATGTGGGCGGCTTCACGAAGCGTTCCTTCACGAACGAACCCCACCTTCTCGTAGAGCCGCAATGCCCGTCCATTCGTGCCGAGCACGTGCACGTAGACTCGGTGCAGATTCAGGTCTCTGAAGGCGAAGTCCAGCAAGAGCTGCACCGCTTCGGTCCCATACCCGTGGCCTCGCCCCTCCGACTCACCCAGTCTGATCTGAAGCTCTGCGCTTCGATGAATGTCGTTGATGCTGTGCAGCTGACACGATCCGATGAGCCGCTGAGCGTCGAGCAGGCGAACACCGAAGATCACGGTGTCCTTCTGCCGCTGAATTGCCCCGAACCACTCGGCATGCTGAGCCTCTGTGACGGGACGGTAAGGGGCGTTCCAGAGCACTTCGCTCCGATCATTGATCCAGCCCAACATGACGGGCAGATCGCCAGCGCTCAGCGGCGTCAACGCCACATGCTCGCCCCGCATACCCGCGATTCCGTCCGTCATCCGTCCCTCCCCTCGGCAGCCCGGCACCATTCCTCTGTAAATGCCCGTAGGACGCTGTCCGGCATTCCCTCAGGCAACGCGACCGCGTAGAAATGGTTGGTGCGAATGTCCTGCTCACGTTCCCGGATGATGTAGGGCCATGTGCCCGAAAAGACGTCCCGCATGCTCTGTCCACCGGCGACCCAGTTCAGCGGATGCAACAGCAGCTGCATGCACGGCGACCCGCCTTCCCCTACGAGGCGCATGAAGTCCTCGACCGAGTGGCGCATGTTGGAGTCCGAGTAGTACGGGATCTCCCGAACAAAGGACGCGGAGTACGCATTCACCAGGCCACCTATCGTCGGACTTGCGAGGTATCGGTCCAATACCACCGGCGTCGGGTTGTGCCAGGAACAGACCGCGCTCACGACCGAGCAGTTGTACTGAACAAATTCAAAATCTGCTCGTATACTCGACTCGACAGCACCGTTGTCCGGCAGCGTCGGAGCAACAGACGCGTGCAACCCAAGGTTCTGACCCAGCGCAGCTATCTGCTCCAACGCCGAGAGCGATCTGTCGCTCAGCAGGTTGTAAATCTGGGACCGTAGCAACACGCAGAAAGTTCCACGGATGCCCAGCTCCGCATTCACCTCCGCCAAGCGCAGCGCCATCTCGAGCGAGTAATCCACATCGTGACGGAGGTAGATCCGCCGCTCTGTCTTCGAGGGCGGGAGCGAGAATGGAGCCATGCGGTACCCGGACGACAACGCCAGCCGCATGATCGACCTGTACGTCTCCAGAGAATAGGCGCGCGTCAAGGCAACTGATTCTCGATGCCGGGCGACTCCGCCCTAACCGTACGGCTCGTCATCGGGGCGCAACGGTCCCAGTCGTAGCAAACGGGGGACCCATCGCTGACCGAATACCAGTGTCCAGCTCGTCGACACACGAGCAAGCATTCCTGACAGACTCCATCCTCATCATTGTCAAAGACGTCCAAAGTCAGGCCGTCACCGCAGGCCGGGCATGCAAAAAGACTCAAACAGGCCTCCAACCCTCGCCGGCCCTGCTTCACACGACCACCTCCAGCCCGCTGTCCTGCCGGGACTTCCAAAGGCACGCTAAACTAGCCAACTCTCATCCTTCATCTCCGTCTCAAGACATAGAGCAGGTTGTAGCTAAAGCGCCGACACTCCTCCAAATCCACTGCTCGCTCCAAGAGACCTGCAACTTCATTTAGTCGCGAATCATGGCGCGGTTCCCCCGGCGATACTGCCAGCGGGTGGAAAACCCTCGACAGCAAGAGATACAGCCCGTAATCCTGAACAGTTTCGACCTCAAAATACGTGGCTATGAATGAGTCGAATTCGTCGTGCCGAAGATTGCGGTTATAGCTGACGACGTTGATGGCCGATAGTCCCACCCCTTGTCTCACCTGGTTCAGATTGTCTAACTCGTCCTGAAAACCCTCCGTCATCAGGAATACTCCCCCTCGACGAAGAACCCCGTGGATCTTCAACAGCGCCTCCTGCTGATGCTCCCAGGTAGGCAGGTTGATAAGACACCGCTGCGAAAGTACGCAGTCGATATCACTACCACGAAAGATTCGCTCAAGATCAAGCACAGATCCGACAACGAACTGAACATTGTCAATGCGGGCTCTTTCCGCTCTCTGTCGAGCATGCGCAATGAGGGTGTCCGCAACATCTAACCCGAAGATCCACTTCACCTGCCTCGCATATCTCACCGTATGCGCAGCGTCGCCACAGCCAATCTCGAGGACTGTATCGTCTAGGCGCAGGTACTTCGCGAGTCGCTCCTCCTCGAGGACACCAAGGATCGGATCGCGAGTCGTTCCGGTGATCTTCTCCGTCGCAGATAACTCTCCGCCCACCTTGCACCAGTGCTCCCGAATCGATTCGAGATCCATTCCTAGTTCCTTCCCCATCGGCGGTTCACCGGAGGAATGTCCGGAGCCACCATTCAAGACTCAGGAGCGACCAGATGAAGAGTCGGCGATTTTGGCGGCCGCCGGTGTGCTCGTCAAGCTGGCGGGCGACGTATCCGGGGTTCACGTACTCGTAGATGCACGCCTTGGGATCCCGTAGCAGCCGGTTGACGTAGTCAATACTCTCCCCCCGAAACCAGCTCGCATCGGGTGCACTGAACCCTTGTTTGGTGCGCTCGGCCACTTCTGCAGGGATCAGCGGCCGCATCGCCTGCCTCAGGATCCACTTGCCGTCACCTGTCGTCTGGTAGTAGCGGAGCCGCTTGCCCGGCTCGTCCTCGTCGACCGGCTGCGGAATCCGGTCGAGATGCCGCAGTTTGAAACGAGGCGGCAGGTGCAGCGCGAACTCGACGAGGTCGTTGTCAAGAAAGGGCACCCGCGCCTCGAGCGAATGCGCCATGCTGACTCTATCCTCGACGAGGAGGATGCCGTGCAGGAACGTCTTCAGCTCGAAATAGAGGGACGCGTTGACGAAGTCTTCGTTCGTGGTCAGCGGCATGTCAGCGGGCTCGAGAACACTCCGGAACACATCGAAGCCGGAATGGTCCTTCAAGTGGCGCCAGGTCTCGCCGTTGAACAACTCCGGCTTCTCGTCGTCAGGGACCAGTCGCTGCCAGAAATCGTAGTAGTTCCTGTAGAAAGCCTGCCCGTCTCTGCTGCCGACGCTGCGGTAGTACCGCCAGGGATAGCCGCCGAAGAGCTCGTCCCCCCCGGCGCCCGAGAGCACGACCTTCACGAACTTGCTGGCGAGCCTCGCGACGTAGTAGTTGGGATAGCACTGCCCGACACGTAGATCCTCCAGATGCCAGATCAGCTCGGGCATCACCTGCTCCATGTCGCCGGCGTGCAACACCATCTCGTAGTGCTCGGTCTTGAGAAGATTCGCCAGTACTTCCGACCGCGCACGCTCGTCGAAGCCGAGCTCGAGACCGGACGCGGAGGACAGGTCGAAGCCCATGGTGAAGGTCGAGAGCCGGCCCAGTTCCCGCCGAGCGACCGCGGTTATCGAACCTGAATCCATCCCGCCGCTCAGGTAGCAGGCCAGAGGCACGTCACTCACGAGCTGGCGCTTCACCGCCTGCGTGAACAGCCGCAAGAGCTCATCTGCGGCGTCCGTCTCCGACAGCCTCTCTGGCTCCTGCGGAAACTTGAAGTCCCAGTAGCGCGTTTGCGACACACGCCCACCTGACCGCAGGTCCACTCTCAGCCAGCAACCGGCCGGCAGCAGCTTCACACCTTCGAACAGGGTGAGGTCGGTGAGGATGTTCTGGAAGGTGAAATACTCGCTCAGAGCCGGATGGCTCACGGCCCGGGCTAATCCTGGATACGCCAGGATCGCCTTGACCTCCGAGGCGAACAGAAATCGCGTGTCGCCGTGGTAGTAGTAAAGAGGCCTCACTCCGTATCGATCGCGGGCCAGGAACAACCGCTGCCTCGGCCGATCCCAGATCGCGAACGCGAAGTGACCGTTGAACCGATCGAGGCACGACTCTCCCCATTCCTCGTAGGCGCGCAGCACGACTTCGGTATCCGACCGGGACTTGAACCGACGTCCGACTCCCTCGAGCTCTGCCCGCAGCTCCTTGAAGTTGTAGAGCTCGCCGTTGTAGACGAGCACTGCCGCGCCCGCCTCGGCGGCCATCGGCTGG
>DATCXA010000192.1:0-3430 GCA_036566085.1 Propionibacteriaceae bacterium | reverse complement strand
TCAACCCGCTGGCCCTCATCCAGTGAGCGGTAGCCGCTCGACTCGATCGCGCTGTAGTGCACGAACACGTCCGCGCCGCCACCATCGACCGCAATGAAGCCGAAGCCCTTTTCGCCGTTGAACCACTTCACGGTTCCTTGTGCCATGTAAATCTCTCCTAGCATCTAGAGGTCGCACCGCGCGACTCTCTGACTGCTGTTGGACGGCAGTTGATCGCTAACGCCCACGCAAAGTTCCAGGGCGCAGCACTTACCACGGCTCAAGAATTGCAACAGCACGTCCTAGTGTGTCACACCTGGGTAGACACGTGGAATTTCTCGGCTGGTGGCCTCCTGGCCCGGGGCGCAACAGCGTCGCACAACGGTTTAGGTTTGAAGCCGTGCGAGTAGCCATAGCAGGAGGTCACGGCCAGATCGCTCGACGCCTGGCAAAGATCTTGTCGCAACGTGGCGACCATGTCGTCGCTCTTATTCGTAATCCCGACCATGCCGAGGACATAAGGCAAGTCGGCGCCGAGCCCGTGGTGGTCGACCTCGAGCACGCGAGTGAGGATGAAGTCGCGCAGGCGATCACGGGCTGTGATGCCGTCGTCTTCGCCGCCGGTGCCGGTCCAGGCAGCGGGTCGGAGCGCAAGGAGACGATGGACTACGGCGGTGCGGTGAAGCTGATTACAGCGGCGAAGCAGACCGGAATCAGTCGTTATGTGATCGTCAGCAGTGTGGGGGCGAATCCCGAGCTGCCTGGTGACGACACATTTAGCGTCTACCTGCGCGCGAAGGGCCGCGCGGACGAGGCTGTGCAAGCGAGTGGGCTGGACTGGACGATCGTGCGTCCGGGCGGCCTCACCAACGACGCCGGCACGGGCCGGGTCAATCTCGGTGAGAGTGTTCCGCGGGGACAGGTGACGCGCGATGACGTCGCAGCGGTGCTCGTTGCCGTGCTCGACTCGCCGACCACAATCGGCCGGACCTTCGAGCTCATGGGCGGTGACACGCCAGTCGCCGAGGCCGTCGCGGCGATCTAGTGTCGCCGCCTACCCTGAGGTTCATGCCAAGGATCCTTGTCGTAGGCGGCGGAGCGATCGGGGGCGTCACCGCTGCCCAGATGCAATGCGACGTCGTGGTGCTCGACGCGAACGTTGACCACGTCGCCCGGCTGCGTGATCCAGGGCTCGTCTACGAGCAAGAGGGTGTCGCGCGTACCGTCGTGCTGAATGCGGTCAGCGGCATTGACCAGGTTGATGGCGACTTCGACTTCGCGTTGATAGCTGTCAAGTCGCCGCTGCACCAGGAAGTGCTGGAACCGCTCGTCGCGCGCGGCGGCATCGACACCTTCGTATCGCTCGGCAACGGATTGATACAGGACCGCATTGAGAAAATTGTCGGCAAGGGCAACCTGCTGGCCTGCGTTGTCGAATGGGGCGGCTCGAATGTAGGCCCGGGGCGGCTGGTGCGGGATTCGCTCGGTGGCTTCATGATCGGCGAGCTCGACGGCTCCGACCGCGAGCGGTTACGAGTGCTTGCCCATTGTCTCGAGACCGTCGGCCATGTGCGGATCACGCACAACGTGCGCGGGATGATCTGGTCGAAGCTGTTGATCAACAGCACGTTCACCGGACTCTCCGCGGTGTCCGGGCTGCGTTACGGTGGAGTGGCCGAGCATGGCCGCGACGCCGTCTTCGCGCTTTGGGCTGAAGGCGTGGCTGTGGCCGACGCGCAGAGGCTCGAGCTCGAATTGATCCATGTCGATCCACACCGTTTCGACGACGCGGCACTTGCCGAGTACATGAGGGAGGGCGGCAATGTTCGCCCGTCGATGCTGCAGGACCTCGAGGCGGGACGCGCGACCGAGGTCGACGTCGTCAATGGCGGCGTGGCGTTGCGTGGGCGCGAGCTCGGCGTACCGACACCGTGCAATGACCGTGTCGTGGAGCTGGTGCACTCGATGGAGCGTGGTGAGCGCTCCCCCGATCCGCGCTGGCTTGCCTATGTCATGAATTAGTGCGGCCAGAGAGGTAGTGGCTATAGCCGTAGCTGGTCACAAAGGCGGGGAACTCCGCATCCAGACAGCCATGCTCGAGAATGTCTCGCGCGGCCGCAACCTGCCAGCTCTGCTCGGGATCGGTCTCCTCGAGCGCCAGCTCCACCTCCTCGGTCAGCATCGCGGCGACCAAGTCCCGAGTGACTGCCATCCCTCCGGTCATGCGCGCGCTGTGACGGATCCATTGCCAGATCTGCATCCGCGAGATCTCAACGGTGGCTGCGTCTTCCATTAGGTGGTTGATGGCCACCGCGCCTCGGCCCCCAATCCAGGCCGACAGGTACGCCAGCGGAACGCGCAGGTTCGTGCGTACGCCCGCCAGGGTGATCGTGCGCGGCAGGTCGCCCAACTCGATCAGTTGCTCGACCGTAACCGCTACCTCGTCGCGGCGCCGCTCGATTTGGTGCGGCCGCTCCTCTAGGACCGAGGTAAACACCTCGGTGCAAGTGGGCACGAGGGCGGGATGGGCCACCCAGGAGCCATCGAAGCCATCGCTGGCCTCCCGTGCCTTGTCGGCTCGAGTGCGCTCGAGTGCGACTGATGTCGCATCCGGGTCGGCTCCACTGGGCACGAAGGCCGCCATGCCACCAATAGCGTGGGCGCCACGCTCATGGCAGGTCTTGACCAGCAATTCGGTGTACGCCCGCATGAACGGCACCGTCATGGTGATCATCTCGCGGTTCGGCAGCACCCGGCTGGGGTCGTCGGCGAAGTTCTTGATGAAGGAGAAGATGTAATCCCAGCGACCGGCATTGAGTCCCGCGGAGTACTCGCGTAGCTCGTAGAGGATCTCGGTCATCTCGAACGCAGCCGGAAGGGTCTCGACCAGACAGGTGGCCCGGATGGTGCCGTGCGGAATGCCGAGCGCTTCCTCCGACCAGGCGAATACGTCGTGCCACAGCCGAGCTTCGAGGTGCGACTCCAGCTTGGGCAGGTAGAAATACGGACCCTGCCCGTTGTCGATCAAGGTTTGCGCATTGTGGAAGAAGAACAGAGCGAAGTCCACAAAGGCAGCTGGAATTGGCTGACCGTCCATCACCAGGTGGTTCTCGGTTAGGTGCCAACCGCGGGGCCGCACCATGATCGTTGCCGTCTCCCGGCCGAGTTCGTGGCGCCGGCCGTCGGCGTCAGTAAAGTCGATCTGCCGGCGGATCGCGTCGTACAAGTTGAGCTGTCCGTCGATGATGTTGAACCAGGTCGGCGAAGTGGCGTCCTCGAAATCAGCCATCCATACCCGCGCTCCGGAGTTGAGCGCGCCGATGGTCATCTTCTGAGTTGGCGGTCCGGTGATTTCGCAGCGACGGTCCGCGAGCCCGGGAGCGATCGGCGCGACTCGCCAGGTCGGATCCTCGCGGACTTCTGCCGTTTCGGCCAGAAAGCGAAACGGCAG
>DATCXA010000235.1:0-3712 GCA_036566085.1 Propionibacteriaceae bacterium | reverse complement strand
GTAGGCGTCGGTGACAATCACAAAACCGGGCGGGACCGGTAGGCCGGCACGGGTCAGCTCACCCAGATTGGCACCCTTGCCGCCGGCCTGATCGATGTCGTCGCGGCCTAGCTCGTCGAATTGCTTGAGAAAGATCATGGGGGCAGCTTTCTTGATGAAGATCAGAGAGCATCTCTGACGAATCTACCCACGACCACTGAAGGGCCTTCCTTTGCCATCCCCAACTCCCTCTATTCACCGACTTGTCAGATTCTCAGAGTGCTATAGCCCTCTGAGAATCTGACAACTCGGTCATGATGTCTCCATGCAGATTGCCATTCTCGGAACGGGTGCGGTCGGACCGGCCCTCGCCAAGGCCCTCAGCGCTGCAGGCCATCAGGTAACGATCGGTACGCGTGACCCCGAGCAGACCAAGGCGCGCGAGCAATGGGCTGAGGTCGATCTGCCACTTGCGGCGTACCAAGACCTAGACGCCGACATTTTCATCAACGCGACAAACGGTTCGGGCTCGCTTCCGGCGCTCCAGGCGGTGGGTGATGCATTGAACGGCAAGGTCCTCATCGACGCTTCGAACCCACTCGACTTCTCCCAGGGGTTCCCACCCTCACTGTTTGTCAGCAATACCGACTCCCTCGCCGAACAGCTGCAGCGTGAATTCCCGGAGGCCCGGGTGGTGAAGATGTTCAACACTATGGCGAACCAGGTCATGATCAATCCGCGCGGACTTGCTGACAACTCGACAATCTTTGTGGCCGGCAACGACGCCGACGCGCGGCAGAGCGCGGCCTCCATAGCTGCCGATCTGGGCTGGACCGACGTGTTCGACTTGGGTGATCTCACCGCAGCTCGCGGTTTGGAAATGTATCTTCCGCTGTGGGTACGGATCTTCGCTCAGCTTGGTCGCCCGGAGTTCAACATCAAGCTCGTCCGCTGACCCACTGCTCGCTGAGCAACCTCGCAGAAATTTCTGCAACCAGGGCTGCTACGTCTGGATGATCATGGGGAGACCATTCCTCCAGGAATTCATTCAAGATCTCCTCCTGGGTAGCCAAGAGCGTTGCGGCCACTCGGCGTCCGGATTCGGTGACGGATACCGTCTCGCCATCTACGGTGACGTAGCCCCGTTGCGCCAGCGCCGCTGCGACCTCCCGTACCCTGCCCATCGGCGTCTTCGGCGATCGCGCCATGTCCTCATGATGGTCTGGTCCAAGGAGGCCAGCAGCATTGCTAGCATCAGTCCGCTGAACATCGCCCAGGTGCGTTTGGATGGCAGTTCAGCGTCTCGCCCCTGCGACACCGCCTGGCGTTCACTCACACACGTTCACGGTAGCGATCATGGCCGCATTGGGCGGCTACCTGGAACCTGAGAGCCGACTTCAATCAGGAGCGCGTGGCGGCGGACTCCTCAGAGGACGGCTCCTCGCTTGTGGCAGCCTGGTACTCCGTCGACTGCTCATCTGTCGGCGGCTTGGTATTGCGGATGAAGAAGGCCAGCACCAGCGATGCGATGCTGATCACTGCCGCAACCCCGAACGCGGTTTGAATGCCGCCGTTGAGCGCAACCAGCTCCGGCAAACCCGCCTGGGTCAGCGTTTCAGTTCGGCCGGCCATGATCGCCACCAACAGCGCAGCTCCCGCCGCACCCGCCACCTGCTGCAGTGTGCCCAAGATCGCGCTCCCGTGTGAATACAGATACTGCGGTAGCGGGTTCAACCCTGCGGTGAAGGACGGCGTGAATAGGCAGGCGAGCCCAAGCATCAGCAGCATGTGCAGGCCGATCAGCATCCAGATCGGTGTTCTGGCGTTTACATTGCTGAACTGCCAGAGCGTAAAGGTCAGCAAAGCCGCTCCTGGGATCGTCAACAGCCGCGGCCCCTGCCGGTCGATGATCCTGCCGACGGTCGGTCCGGCCAGCCCCATCAACAATCCGCCAGGCAACAACATCAGCCCCGTGGCAAGGGAGCCGATCCCCCGGACGGTTTGGAGATAGATCGGCAACAAGATCACCATGCCGAACAGCGCCAGCATCGCCAAGCACAACAGCGCAATACTGACGCTGAACATGGGATAGGTGAAGGCGCGCAGGTCCAATAGCGGGTCGCGCCCGCCACGCGTCAATCGCAGCTGCCGCCAGCCAAAGATCACCAGGCAGATCACGCCGAACGCGATGAATCCAAGCGCCACGCCCGGCCCTGAGGCGCCCCGACCCAGCTGGCTGAGTCCGTACACGAGGCCGCCGAACGCTGGAATCGAGAGCAGCACCGAACGTATGTCAAGCCGTTGGTGGCCCGCCTGTCCCACGTTCACCAGCCGGCGAGAGCCGTAGATGAGTGAGGCCAGCGCAATCGGCAACACAAGAACGAACATGAACCGCCATGACAAGAACTGCAGCACCAGCCCCGACAGGGTCGGACCGATGGCCGGCGCGACGGAGATCGCAATGCTGATGTTCCCCATAACGACGCCACGGCGCTCGGCGGGAACCAGCGTGAGCACAGTGGTCATCAGAAGCGGGATCATCACAGCAGTGCCGGAGGCCTGAACGATCCGGGCCGGCAGCAACATCCAAAAACCAGGCGAGACCGCCGCCAGCAAGGTCCCGGCAGAGAACAAACCCATGGCGAGTATGAAGACTGTCCGGGTGGAGATCCGCTGCAACAAGAAACCGGTGGTCGGAATCACCACAGCCATGGTCAGCATGAAGGCGGTCGTCAGCCACTGCACAGTACGGGCCGAAATATCAAGGTCGACCATCAACCGCGGCAGCGCCACACTCATGATCGTCTCGTTGAGAATCACGACAAATGCCGCAACCAACAGGATCCCTATAACTTGACGGTCTCGAGCTGGGAGACGTGAATGCGAGGCCCCCGCCTCCTGGCTGGTTGTGACTGACACCAGACCCATCCTTAACTTCATTAACTTCGGTCTCGAACCGCTGAAGCGGCGCCCTTGCCGCACCTAAAAGTCAGACTCACAATCGCCGCCAAACTCATCGCGACCGCGAGCGCCCGGTAAACAGACGCAATTAGATCCGACAACGCTATGACCGGCCACTGACATTCCCCAAAGGATTTTTCTGTTCGCTCAGAGCGGACCGGCACTAATGTCGGCCCATGGCGAGGAAGCACAAGAAACGGCCGAAGATCTCCAACGAGGTCTACGAAGCCGAGATCTTCCGATTGCAGACCGAGCTGGTGAAGCTTCAAGAGTGGACACGCCAAACCGAAGCTCGGATTGTGGTGATCTTCGAGGGCCGAGATGCGGCGGGCAAGGGTGGTGCCATCAAACGAATCACCGAATATCTGAGTCCGCGGGTCGCTCGGATAGTCGCGCTGCCGACGCCGACGGAACGGGAACGTGGCCAGTGGTACTTCCAGCGCTATATCGCGCACCTGCCGAGCAGGGGTGAAATCGTCCTCTTTGACCGTTCCTGGTACAACCGCGCCGGGGTGGAAAAGGTAATGGGGTTCTGTACGCCGGAGGAGTATGACCGCTTCTTGCAGCAGACTCCGATCTTCGAGCAGATGCTGATCGACGACGGGACCATCCTCCGCAAATACTGGTTCTCGGTCTCTGACAAGGAACAGCTGCGACGCTTCCGATCGCGGCACGCCGATCCAGTACGCCGCTGGAAACTTAGCCCCATGGACCTCGAGTCGATTCACCGCTGGGAGGACTATTCGCGGGCCAAAGACGAGATGATGACCCA
>DATCXA010000221.1:0-5185 GCA_036566085.1 Propionibacteriaceae bacterium | reverse complement strand
TGGCAAGTCCAAGCTGAGCTGGACTTTCCAGGGACCGTGTACGGCGTGCCGCGCGGCACCTCGATGCGTACGATCATGGCCCGGCAGGTTGAGTTCTACCGCGCTCACCAAGACGACCAGGTCGTATAGCTTACGAGGAGTAGTCAGGCCCACAGCTGCTGACCGATGACATCGCTGCCAGCTGGAAATTGAGGACGAGCGGCATCTTTCGAGCGTGGGAATGTGTCACTCGCCCACAGTTTGCCTATCCGCTGACCAGAGCAGTCACCATGCTCTTGAATCTGACGCGAGGTCAGGTTTTACCGTTGCAGAGTGAGTGATCATTCCCAGCCACGCTGGCGCATCGGGCAAGTCTCGGCCCGAACCGGTATGACGGTTCGAACGCTGCGTTACTACGAAGAGCTGGGCCTGCTCAAGCCGTCGGAGCGACTGGTGAGCGGGCACCGCGTCTATGCGAACGGAGATCTTCAACGGCTCTATCGCATCAGTCTGCTTCGGCAGCTAGGCCTGCCGCTCTCAGACATCGCCGGGGAACTTGACGATCCCTCATCGGAATTGGCCAACACGATTGCTCGACACATCGAGCAAGTCGATCAACGGCTCGCAGCGCTGGGTCGCCACCGGGAGCGCATGATCACTGTTCGAGAGTCTTTGTCCAATGGCAGTCCTAGCGATGAGGAATTGCTCGATACCTTGCAGGATCTGGCACGGATCGATCATGGACTTGTCCAACGACTGACGCTCCTGGTGTACCACGATATCGAAGCCGTTCATGATCATCTGGTAGCCGTGTTCGGTTTCGGCCCAGGGACCATCACTCGCAATGAATCCGGTCAGGTTGTCCACGGTGAAATGCACGTCGGTGACGGTGTGATCTGGATGCACCCGCCATCGGATGAGTATCACCTGGCGTCCCCAGCAAGCCTCGGGGGAAGCACCCACTGCATGGCGGTCATGGTCGACGATGTCGACACCCACCACGAGAAGGCGCTGGCCGCCGGCGCGACCGTTGTCTATCCTCCGCGCGAGATGTCGTACGGGGTCCGGGAGTACGCCGCGCGTGATCTTGAGGGCGGACTGTGGTCGTTCATGACACCGCTCACTAGCGAAGGAGCCAACGGGCGATGAGAGATCTGACTCCCTACATCTGCGTCACCGATTCAAGAGCCGCAATTGAGTGGTATCGGGAGGTATTCCAGGCGACAGTGAAAGGCAAGCCGCACGTGATGGACGATGGGCGAATAGGTCACGCCGAGCTGGAGATTGGGCAGTTCCCCTGGTCATGATGGCCGACCCAATCCCCGAGGTAGATGTCGAGCCGCCCACCCATCAGGCGGCGCGCCGTGTCGCTGCACCTGGAGGTCACCGCGATGCGGTTGCCGATGCGGCCGTACGCAACGGCGCACAGCTCGATCGCGGGCCCGAGTCAAGCAGTCACGGCCAGTCCGCTACCTTCCATGACCCCTTCGGGCACCGCTGGATGATCAGCTCCTGACCCGGGTCCGGGGGGCTCGTCGGTTGTGTCAGATGCGATGAGTAATCTGCAACGAGCAACCCACAAAGATCGGAAGGAGCAAAGGTGCCCTCAGTTCTCAACCCCTACATCAGCTTCCGCGACGACGCCCGGCAAGCGTTGGAGTTCTACCAGGACGTTTTCGGTGGCAACTTGAATGTGAACACGTTCGGCCAATACGGCGACGCTAATGCACCCGGTGCTGACAACGTCATGCACGGACAGCTCGATACGGATAACGGCTTCACGCTGATGGCCGCCGACACGCCACCCGGGATGGACTTCAATGAGGGCGCCGGCACTATCACCATCAGCCTCAGCGGTGATGACGAGCAGGAGCTACGCGGCTACTGGGACAAGCTTTCCGAAGGTGGCACCGTGACAATGCCCTTTGAGAAGCAGATGTGGGGCGACCTATTCGGCATGTGCACCGACAAGTTTGGTGTGCCTTGGATGGTGGACGTCGTCCTTCCGCAGAGCTGATCCTCTCGGCCGATGCGCCGGTGGCAGCCCGGATGTGACGCTGCCATCGGCGATGCTTCCTAGTTATGGTCGCCCTACGCATACGCAGTATCGCCGATGCACGGCAAGTTGTGCCCAGCGAAAGCGTCCGCAGTGGCAGCTGAGAGTCTCTGATCAGCTCTGCGGAGAATTGGCGACTAGCAGTTTGGCGACTGAGTCGGCAAACCATGTCGCATAGCGCTCCGGACTCCAACCGCGGTGCCTGGTCAGCCGGCTGAAGACTACTGGATCCATCAGCATCCACACTGTTTCGACGGCCGCCGCCCGATCGAGCCCCACCCGAAGCGACGCGCGCCCCATAATGCCATCGACGATCCAGCGCGCCGTACGTTCCCGTTGTAATTCGCGATCGGCAACGAGCACATGAATGTCTGGATCGGCGGCCGCCGCCTCGTACGCGGCAAGCATGATGCCAGCAGACCTGAGCTGCGCCTCCCGTAGCACTTCAGCCACCGCGGACACAAACCCCGCAACATCATCTTGTGATTGCGCGTCGTCGGCCCAAGCCCGACTCAGCATCGGTATTGGCTCGTCGTCGCCAGCAATAGCAACATCCAGCACGACGTGCAGTAGCTGCGCCTTAGTACCGAACAGCAACTCAACCGTCGGGATCGACACCCCAGCCTCGGCCGCAATCGCGCGCATGGTCGTTGTCGCGTAGCCCCGCTCGACAAACAACCGACTCGCAGCATCGATCACTCGCTTGCGAGTGTGCCGCGCCTGCTGGCTACGTGCCGCTGAGACATAGGCACGCTTTCGGGTGATGGAGTCTGGCGGCATGCGGCTCATATTAGCTATGGGGCAACCATAGCGAGCGTCGCCGTGGTTCTCTGATTGCCGCGTAGATCACTCGGGAGGATGGCTGCGAAGCCATTCGGCCCAGGTGATCTTGCCGCGCCGGCTGCCAGGGCCAGTCACTGACATCGCCGTGACGGCGTTTCTAGCAGCGGAGGGCAGTGGGACCCGCATGGTACGTACCGGATGTTTCCTGATGTCCTGCCACTGGTCGAAGGCCTGCGCAAACGTCAGGACCTCTGGACCACCGAAGTCTGCCAGCCGGCCACTCGGTCCCTTGCCAACGGATTCGACGAGGTAGTCGGCGAAGTCGGTGGTATCGACTGGCTCCACTCCCATGTCTGGCAGCGGCACCATCGGCAGCCGAGCCATCTTGCCGAACATGCGGTCCACCAACCAGTGAAATTGGGCCGCTCGAGCGATAGACCACGGCACCGGGCCTTGGCGGACGAGATATTCCGCTTCCAACTTGCGCCGTAAGTACGGGACGCGCGGCTTGTCGATCCCGACAATGGAGACATAGATCAAATGGGCGACGCCTGCTATGCCGGCCTGCTCCAACAGCCGAGCCGTGCCGTCACGATCGACCGAGCTCGGGCTGCTCCATAGGTCCTTGGGCACGACGTAGCCGCGGCGAGCAGCTGGAGACAGCGTCGCAGCATGGATCACCGTCTGGCTGCCAGTCACCGCCTCCGCAATACCGGCACCTGTCGCAAGATCACCGCGAATCCACTCGACGTCGGGATCCGATCCTGGGGATCGAGCGAGCACACGCACCCGATGTGAGCCCTTGAGTCTCCAGACGAGGTCCGTTCCAAGGTGTCCCGTCCCTCCGGTTACCAGAACGGTATCCATCGCCCTCCTCGACGAACCAGACCTGCACCGCCTCCAGCCAGTCAGCCTAGCGTCCGGGTTGCACGGCATCGAAGGTTCTACCCTCAGAAGCGATGCCTCCAACTGCGTCAAAGCCGGCGCTGGACGACTCGCTGACACTCTTTCTCTGCGGCGACGTGATGCTCGGTCGCGGGGTCGATCAGATCCTGCCGCACCCGGGGAATCCCGCGCTGTACGAACGCATGGTTCGCGACGCTCGGACCTACGTCGATCTAGCGGTCCGGGCGAATGGCCAGATTCCGCAGCCGGTGGACTGGTCTTGGCCGTGGGGAGACGCCTTGCAGCTTCTGGTTGCAGCCGGCTGCGACGCTCGCATTATCAATCTGGAAACAAGTGTTACGACGAGCGACGACTACGCCAAAGGCAAAGCCGTCCATTACCGGATGAATCCTGCCAACATCGAAGCGGTCGCCGCCGTCCGACCGGACGTCTGTGTGCTGGCCAATAACCATGTACTCGACTTCGGGCGCAGCGGCCTGCTTGAAACGCTCGATGTCCTCACAGCGTCTGAGCTTCGGACAGCCGGAGCCGCGCTGTCCCTACGCGAAGCTCGGTCGCCAGCCATTGTTCCGATCCCACGGACGGCTGCTCGGGTCTTGGTCTTCGCATTCGGCACGCCGTCCAGCGGTGTCCCGCACGGGTGGGCAGCCACCGAGGATCAGCCAGGCGTCCATTTTCTTCCCGCCCTTACTGAGACACTCGCCGATGAGCTGTGCCGCCGGGTGCGCGACGTACGACAGCCCGGTGACGTAGTGGTCGTCTCCGCACACTGGGGCTCGAACTGGGGCTATCGCGTCGAGCCGGAACAGGTGCGCTTTGCGCATCGGCTCATCGACGGCGGAGTCGATCTTGTCCACGGACATTCCTCACACCATCCGCGACCGCTCGAGGTCTACCGCAAGAAACTGATCTTGTATGGCTGCGGCGATCTTGTCGACGATTACGAGGGGATCAGCGGTCACCGGCAGTACCGAGATGATCTTCGCTTGCTCTTTCTGCCCCGGCTGGATCCGACATCGGGTGAACTGAAAGAGCTGAAGATGGCACCGCTGCAGGCTCGTCAGATGCGACTGCACCGCGCCTCAGAGGAGAACGTCAGATGGCTCCGTAGGACGCTGGATAAGGTCAGCCGTCGATTCGGATCACGAATCGATCTTGGAGCCGACGGCTGGCTGACCCTGCGAATTGCCGATCGCCACAGTTCGGGTCGGATAGCGTGAGGCGGTGACGCGGCAGTTGGGGGGACGCGTGGCGTAAGGGAGGGGCGGCGCAATGTGGCAGGCACTCGGCGCACTGCTCCCGATCGCCGTAGCCGTCGCGTTCAGCTCAGTGCCCTTGACTGTAACGATCTTGATCTTGCTGTCGCCAAACCGTGGCCGGGCGGCACTGCCCTTTCTGATCGGTTGGGTGATCGGAGTGGCTGCCGTCATCAGCCTGAGTGCGGCAGGAGCGGCGGCTCTT
>DATCXA010000219.1:0-6212 GCA_036566085.1 Propionibacteriaceae bacterium | reverse complement strand
GAGAGCCGGATGAGGCCGGTGCTCGGCGTACACGATCCCCAGCGCTGCTGCTGGTTGGTGACCCAGGAAACTCCGGCCGGCTCGGGCATGTGATCCAGACCCGGCGCCAGGTAGGTCGCCGCAAGGTCGCGCGCTCGGGCTGCTAGTGCCTCATCGCCACGCGGTGCCAATGCCCGGGCCTCGCGAGCAAGGACTCTCTCGACCATGTCGCGAACGAAGGTCTGTTCGTCAGCCTTCGACATGCGTTGTGGAATCAGTACGACGATGGTGTCGCGGTCTCGGTACGCGGTCACTGTTCGGGTACGGCGGCTGCTCCGTCGCACCTCAACCTGCGGACCGGGTTCCTTGAACCCAGATTCATCGAACCGCGGATCATCGATCGCTGTCTGTGTGGCCTCGCTGCTGGTCGGCCGGCGGCGAGGTGTCGGCGACTGTGGGCGACGTTGCCTCCTCTTCGCCCCTGGCTGGGACAGAGGCAGTCGTGGTTGATTCACGATGTCCTCCTTGGATGGCACGAGCCAACCTACCCGTCCAAAAGTGGTCGCAGCCGACATGCAACACGCGATGTCGCCGGTCGGCTTCGACCACTTGCGGGAAGAAGGCAGCGAAGCCTAAATAAGCACTTGAGAGTAGGAGATATATAGCCTGACAAATTAGATGAGACCACTGCTCTCACAGGTTTCCACATGGCTTCCCCCGTGCAGTGATCTGATCGCGACTTTTGGTCCACAAAGCAGCAGCCGACAGTGCACATCGTTTCCACACAGTTGTCCACATTCGGTGGAAAGTGAATTTGTCAGAACCGTTTGACGCGACCTGCGGGCGCGGATAGCGTTCCGAGCACGAAACCTCCAGATGGTCGGCACGCTCGCAGGGGAAGGCTAGCGATCCCGATGTCCCTGGAGGTTTCGTCCTTTCTTTTGTCGGGTCTGCCAGCGCGTGGGGCGCGCTCGCGTAGAGTTACCCGCGTCCAAGCGGTATGGCGTTGGTCGCGGTAACGGTCGCCCTTCAAATATGGGGCCGCCAGGCGGTCGATGACCCAGCGCGCGGTCCCGCAACTGTAACCAGGTGCGGAGGAACATCGAACAAGGAGAAGTCATGGCGGAGACGTACAGCGGCGAGTTCTACTGCGTGAAATGCAAGGCAAAGCGCGAGGCCTCGGGCGAGGTGCACGTCAACGACAAGGGCACCCGAATGGCCAAGGCGAAGTGTCCGGTGTGTGGCACGAACCTGAACCGCATTCTCGGCAGGGCCTAGCAGCCGCACAGCGCAATTCGATCAGGGACGGTCGGTCCGCGACCGTCCCTGATTGCACGTCTGAGCCAGGTTGTAGACCTTCGATTGATATCAAATTGGGCTGTGGATAGCGCTGGGGTATCCGGCACATGACCACAAACTTGCCCGGTGACCTCTCTCCAATCGCGATCACAATCAACCGTTCGGCCTGAGCATCCGCGACTCGCGCCGTACGCACCCGTCATTCAGCGGGCGACCGACGAGATCCAGGTGGGTATCGATCCCGTTACCGCGCTGGTCTTTCGCGGCCCCGGCTTTGCCACCCTGCTGGAGCTGTTAGACGGCTCCCATCCCGTCAGCGCTGTCCGACGCGGCGGTCGCACCGCCGGCCTGACCACCGACCAGGTCACTGGGGCGTTGGACGCCCTCGAAGCGGCAGGCCTACTCACCCAACAGGGCTCGGCGCCGTACCTGGACTCCCTAGTTTCATCGAAGGTACGGCTGATCGGTGCCGGGGCTGTGGGGTATCAGCTCGCTCGGCTACTCCTGGCCAGCGGACTCGGCACGCTCTACGTTTACGACAGCCAGCCGCCGAATCTGGCCCTGTATCCGGCCGCCGGTGTGCTGGCTTCGCAGGCGGAGGCGCTGCGCGCAGCGCTGGCAGACGCCCGCGTCAGAATTGCCACGCTGAGCCATTGGTCCAAACCAGAAACCGTTGCCCTGGATCTCACTGTCGTCGCCTGCGAGCGACCCGAGCCAGACCGAGCGATCAGTGATCATCTGGTGCGCAATGATCAACCGCATCTACTCGTACGCTGTTCCGGCAATGGGGTATGCGTCGGGCCGCTGATTGTTCCCGGTCAGACATCGTGTCTGCGTTGCGCTGATCTGTCTCGGAGCGATGCAGACCCGCGGTGGCCGAATGTTCTCAGACAGCTGTCGCGGCTGCAGATCGACACCCCGCCGTCGCTGCATGCCTGGGCCGCCTCGGTTGCTGCTACCCAAACGCTGGCATTCTTGTACGGTGAGCTGCCCGAGTCCGCTGGTTCCACACTGGAACTCAGCTGGCCCGGTTTCGTGACACGGCTGCGGCGCTGGGCAGCTCATCCCGGCTGTGGCTGCGGTTGGCTGAGCCATACAGAATGGGGGCCATGAGCGACCAGCCGGCCAAGCGGGCCAACGGCGCGGAACGGCATCTCGCCGCCGCGGGCGACGGCAGTTCGCTGGCTCGCTCCGCATTTCGCCGAGGCGCAAAACTTGCCTCCCTGCCGCTCGGCTTCGCCGGCCGCGCAACGCTCGGACTGGGTAAGCGATTGGGTGGTGCTCCGGCCGAAGAGGTCAGTGAGCAGCTGCAGCAGCGCGCGGCTGAGCAGCTTTTCCGAGTTCTCGGCGAGCTCAAGGGCGGGGCGATGAAGTTCGGCCAAGCCTTGAGCTTGTTCGAGTCGGTGCTGCCCGAGGAGGTTGCAGCGCCGTACCGGGCACATCTGTCGCGGCTGCAAGATGCCGCACCGCCGATGCCGACCTCAAGGGTGCACGCCGTACTTACCCGGGAGTTCGGCGCTGACTGGCGCGACTCGTTCAGTGATTTCGACCCGCTGCCAGCGGCCGCCGCGTCAATCGGTCAAGTCCATCGGGCCACCTGGTCCGACGGCCGTACGGTCGCGGTCAAAGTTCAGTACCCGGGGGCCGACGAGGCATTGCGCTCTGACCTACGGCAGATTGGGCGGCTTTCCAAGGTCTTCGCACCATTGGCGGGTGGCATGGATGTCAGCGCACTGGTGGACGAGCTCACCGCCAGGGTGACTGAAGAACTCGATTACACGCTTGAGGCGGATTCCCAGCAGCAGGCGGCTGAGGGATTTGCAGGGAGCAAGGAGTTTTGCGTACCACTCGTGTTGGCGAGTACGCCCAGGGTCATGGTGAGTGAGTGGATCGACGGTGCACCACTCTCCTCAGCGGCACATCTGTCGGCGAAGAAGCGCAATGCGGCCGCCCTGCAGTACGTGCGATTCCTGTTTGCCGGGCCTAGCGTGGTCGGGCTGCTGCATGCAGACCCTCACCCCGGCAACTTCAAGCTCATGAAGGATGGCCGGCTAGGTGTGGTCGACTTCGGGCTGGTGGCACGACTGCCAGACGGCCTGCCACCGGCGATGGGACGGATTTTGAGGATTGCGCAGCAGGGCGACGCTCATCGGGTAGCCGAGGGCTTGCGGGAGCTGGGCTTTGTTGCGTCTGAGATTGACGCAGAAGATTTGCTCGACTATCTGAGCCCGTTCGTGGAGCCTGCGGCGGTGCCGGAGTTTCAGTTCAATCGCGACTGGATGCGAGAGCAGTTCATCCGGGTACGCGATCCCCACGCCTCGGGCGGAGTGGCGATGAAGCTGAATCTGCCACCCAGCTATCTGCTCATCCATCGAGTCTGGCTCGGAGGTCTGGCCGTCTTGTCGCAGCTCAATGCCAAAGCAGCCTTCGGCGACGTGCTTGAGGAATTCCTTCCCGGCTATGCCGAGGAATAGACCCGGGAGTAAGGCCGACAAGCAGAAGCGGCTTGCACCATCAATGCGCGGCACAGCGTGGGGGTTAGGTCGCGGGCACGCGCTTGGCTTGGGGTAGCCAGGACTCCACGGTCGACCCGAAGGGGAGCCTCAAACTGTGCCGCAAATTGATGGTGCAAACCGCTTTCTTAGCTGCCCGCGTCGGCAGACGCAAGCAGCTTTCAAACATCGCCGATGTTATCGGCACGTAGACCCGCATTTGGGGAGAATCGCCGTAATTTCTTGCGTCGGCGTGTCCCGTACGGGTCATGCCGCGGCCTCGTCCTTCGCCGCAGGAGCGAAAGGATCAGCGACCGGGTACTTCCGAGGCCGACCCCTTGGCCGCTTGTGGGCGACAACGACACCGGCCACGAACAGCTCTCCGCCCCAGACGCCCCAGGGCTCACGTCGCTTCAGCGCACCAGCCAGGCACGCCTCTCGGATCGGGCAGTCCAGGCACAGCGCCTTGGCCAGCTCCACATCAGCGGGCGCCTCAGCGAAGAACAGATCCGGGTCCACTAGTCGGCAGGGCAGCTCGGCGATGCCCAACCGCCCCCTGTGGGGAACGACCATCGGGCCACCTCCTGCGTCATACATGTCGGCCTACTTTGCTGATCATGAGGTGCCCTGGCCCAGTCGAATGGACGTTGGGCTCCCTCGAATCTGGCCGGGAAACACGAAGGCCGTGATTCCCGGTTCTGGGAGCCACGGCCCTGGAGGCGGTCGGTGCAATTTACACCGGCGGACTACAGGAAGGTGGTCCCATGCTGGTCGAGAACTTGGTATCGGTGACGTCGTATGCGCCCTGTCCCGCAATACGTCCGCCTTGTGCTACGGCTGCCGTAAAGGTGCTCTGAGGGCAGACTTCACCCATGCCACGCCACCGGGACCCATTGGTCATTGGATGGCGGAGATGGGCGTGTGGCCCGCCGTGGACGAGAACCGCAACGGCCGGTACAGCCGGCATGAGCACACGCGAGGACTGGAGTTCGGGCATGGTCAGCACAACTGTGCGTGCATGGGCGCCGCTGCTTCGATTGCTGTCCACCGCACTCCTCCTCTCGGTATTCAGGCTGGCGATGGGCGGCCTTGTGCTCTGGCCGAGCAAAAGGTCCTCGTCAAACCCTAGGGCAGTATCGCAAATCGTTGCAAACACTTTTTATTGGCGGCTGCTCTAGCAATGACATTTTTTGCGTGCTGAGCCCTTCGACAGGCTCAGGGCGCATCCATCTCAGGAAGATGATCTTGAGCGGTCAGCCTCGGTTGCGATGATCGCCAAGAGGTGTTCGCCGTACTTATCTGCCTTGGCGTGACCGAGGCCTTGCACCTTGATCAAATCTGGCATGCTGCGGGGGCGCGCCTCGGCTATAGCGATAAGCGTGGCGTCAGTGAACACACAATATGCCGGCAATTTCTGGTCCGAGGCTTCCTGGCGTCGCCACTCGCGAAGCAGCGCCATGGTGTGCTCGTCGTAGGTCGCCGGGCAATCCAGATGCCGGCCGATCTTGCGTTCTGCCGCTCCGGTAAGCGATCGGCCACAGGACCGGCAGTGCAACGAGAGAGCCGAGCGGCGGGCACGCCGGGGAGAGCGTTGCGCGTTGGCCGGTGCCCGCAGCGCATCTGGCAGCACCGGCTGCAGGAAACGTGAAGGTGTACGGGAGTGGCCGTTGCCGTTTCGGGTTCTCGACCAGGAGATGCGGAGCAATCGCCGGGCGCGGGTAACGCCGACATACAGCAGTCGCTGTTCCTCGCTGATCTGCTCCGGCGTGGTGGCGAGGACAAACGGAAGTGATCCCTCGTGAATGCCGAGCAGGGCAACGGCGTCCCACTCCAAGCCTTTTGCTGAGTGCAGGGTGCTGACAGTGACGCCTTGGGCGGCCGGGACGTGTTGCGTCTCGGCGCGTCGGTCAAGCTCAGCTGAGACGTCCTGCAGCGTGAGAGGCTCGCGAGGACTTTCACCCGAGGCGACGGCGTCGTCGGCCTCGGCCTGCAAGTCCTCTGCGACGCTCAGCAATGCGGCCAACGATTCCCAGCGTTCCCGCACTGCACCGCCACCCTCCGGCGGCTGTTGAGTCCAGCCCAAGGCGATGAGGACATCCTTCATCTGCTCCACGGCGCTGCCCTGTTCAAAACCAGTCATAGTGCGTGCGTTGGTTCGTAAGGTGAGCAAAGCCTGGCGTACTTCGGGCCGCTCGTAGAAGCGCTCGCCGCCGCGTACCAGATACGGAATGTTGCGATCCGCCAGCGCCTGCTCAATGGGCGGCGACTCGGCATTGATGCGGAAGAGGACAGCCATGTTCCGGAAAGCCACGCCTGCTACAGCTTGCTGAGCGACCCAGTCTGCGACGGCGGCGGCCTCGGCTGACTCGTCAGGCGATTCGACGAATTCCACCTCCGGTCCGGGTGGCTGCTGCGCTTGCAGAGTCACCGGCCGGAAGCCGG
>DATCXA010000217.1:0-4317 GCA_036566085.1 Propionibacteriaceae bacterium | reverse complement strand
CTGGGGTGATCTTCGTGACCCATGACCTGCCGGTACTCCGCACCGCGGCGAACAGGATTGCCGTGATGTATCAAGGCAAGATCGTCGAGCTGGGACCCACCGAGATTGTGGTGGAGCGTCCGGAGCATCCGTATACCCAGGCGCTGATGAGTTCGGTGCTGGCGCCGGAACCGGCTTATGCGAATACCAGAATCGAGGGCATGAGCAGCTTCGACCGCTCCCTCTTCGACGCTCCGGCGGTGTTTCACTGATGACTGAGGAAATCTACAACGCAGAGCACATCGTCAAGACCTTCGGTCACGGCAAGAACCAAGTCCAAGCGGTCAAGGATGTCTCATTTGGCCTCGAGAAGGGACAGGTCACCTGCATCGTTGGCGAAAGCGGTTCAGGTAAGTCAACGGTGGCCAGAATGGTGCTTGGCCTGATGCCCATCACATCGGGCAAGCTGATCTTTCAGGGCAAGGACGTCACAAACCTCAAGGGACGGGCTCGTACCGAGTACTGGCGAGACGTGCAGGCAGTCTTCCAGGACCCGTTCTCCGCCTTCAATCAGTTCTTCACCGTAGGCAAGCTCCTCGACCGCTCGATGTTGATGGTCGGCAAGGACGTGGGCCAGGAGCGCTTGGAGGAGTCGCTGGGATACGTTGGCATGGACCTCAGCGTGTTGGCCCGCTATCCGCACCAACTCTCGGGCGGACAGCGGCAGCGCGTCATGATCGCGAGGGCGCTCATGATGCAACCGGAGCTGCTGATCGCCGACGAGGCAACATCCATGCTCGACGCATCACTCCGGGTCAACGTTCTCAACGTCCTCAAGGATCTCCGTGACCAACTCGGAATGACGGTGCTGTTCATCACTCACGACATCGGTCAGGCTTGTTATCTGGCCGACCGGGTGCTGGTCATGGAGCACGGCGTGATGGTGGAGCAGGGCAAGACCGACGAGGTGATCTTCAACCCGCAGCACGAGTACACCAAACGCCTCCTCGCCGACGTGCCGAAGCTGCACGAGGAGCTTGAGTTGCACGACCTGCGCGAAGAGCTGCAGCAGGCGGGTGAGCTCGCTTAAGAGCCTGACCTCGGCCGGGGAGATGCTGCGCACAGATTTGCGCACGGGCTGGACCGTCCGTGTCGTTGGCGGCGACCCTGCAGGACGCGCGCCCGCGATCTATCCGGCCGAGGTTCCAGGGTGTGTGCACACCGACTTGATGGCGGCTGGCGTCATTCCGGATCCCTACCTGGATGGCAATGAGGCCGCCCTGAGATGGATGTATGAGGTCGAGTGGCGCTATGCGACGGTGCTAGATCCCGGTACGGTCCCACTCGAGCCGCCTGGGCCAGGTGAGCGGATCGATCTTGTCTTCGAGGGCATTGACACAGTAGGAACCGTCCGGCTGGTGGACGGCACGGAAAAGGTTGAGCTCGGCCGTACCTACAACATGCACCGCTCGTACCGCTTCGACATCTCATCGCACGTCAGGGGCGAACCGGTAGAACTCGAAGTCGATCTTGATTCGGCGACCGGGTACGCGGAAGCGGAACGACGACGACTTGGGGACCGGCCGAGCGCGTACCCGAACGCGCCGTTCAACTTCGTTCGCAAGATGGCATGTAGCTTCGGCTGGGACTGGGGGCCTGATCTGCGCACCGCTGGTCTCTGGAAGCCGGTGCGGCTGGAGCGTTGGACCGTTGCCCGGCTGGCCCAGGTCGTGCCGGTGGTGACACTTGACGGCGCCGGTACTGGTCGGGTCGAGGTACGAATCGAGCTGGAGCGCCTCGATCTCGAAGCGGATCTGACGCTCACTGCTGAGGTTCTCGGCCAGCGCACAGAACGCACGCTCGACGCTGGTGAGACCGCCGCCACGCTCGTCATCGATGTGCCGGACGCTCCGGTCTGGTGGCCAGTTAGATATGGCGAGCAGCCATTGGCCGATCTCACCGTGACGTTGGCTAGCGATGATCAAGAACTCGACCGCTGGCAGCGAAGGATCGGCTTCCGCAGCGTGGAACTGGACACCTCCCCGGATGGCATCGGCACGCGGTTCACTATCTCGATCAATGGCCGACCGGTGTTCGTCAAAGGGGTCAACTGGATTCCTGATGATCACTTTCTGACCCGGATCACTGCTGAGCAAGTCGGCCGGCGGCTGGACCAGGCCATCGCCGCCAACGTGAACTTGCTCCGTGTCTGGGGTGGCGGCATCTATGAGAGCGAGGACTTCTATCGCGCTTGTGATGAGCGGGGACTGCTGGTGTGGCAGGACTTTTTGCTCGCCTGCGCGGCCTATCCGGAGGAGTCACCGCTGTGGGAGGAGATCGACGCGGAGGCCCGTGAGAACGTAGTGCGGCTCGCGCCGCATCCATCCCTCGTGCTGTTCAACGGCGGCAACGAGAATCTCTGGGGCCATGAGGACTGGCATTGGAAGGAGCGGCTTGACGGCCGCAGCTGGGGCGCTCGGTATGCCTTCGAGCTCTTTCCCAAGGTTGTGGCCGAGCTTGATCCCACTCGGCCGTATAGCGACAACAGTCCATATTCGCCAGGTGCGGACCTGCAGCGTGTGCATCCCAACGATCCCAACCATGGGACGCATCACCAGTGGGAGGTCTGGAACCGCATTGACTACACGGCCTACCGCGGCGAGATTCCCCGGTTCTGCTCCGAGTTTGGATTTCAGGCTCCGCCTGCCTGGCGGACCTTGATCGACTGGGTGCACGCAGCCGACGGTGATCGGCTGGATGCGGCGAACGATCCAAAGAACGACCCGAACTTCCTGCTGCATCAAAAAGCCGACGACGGCAACGGCAAGCTCGACCGTGGCTTAGCACCACATCTTGGAGTGCCGGACGGCTTTGCGGATTGGCATTGGGCCACGCAACTCAATCAGGCACGCGCGGTCGGGTACGCGATTGATCACTACCGCCGATGGTGGCCAAGAACAGCAGGCGCGATTGTCTGGCAGCTCAACGACTGCTGGCCGGTCACCTCCTGGGCGGCGATCGACTCCGAAGGACGACCCAAGCCGCTGTGGTACGCGATGCGGCGAGCATTCGCGCCACGCAACGTGATCTTCGCCAACGACAAGGGCATCGTCTCGGCCGTAGTGATCAACGACACCGATCAACCTTGGCACGGTGAGCTAGTGCTGAGTCGTGAGCAGCTCGATGGTCTCGCGCTGGCAAATGTCGATGTCGAGGTGAATGTCGAGCCGAGAACGGTTACCCCGATTGCGCTCGCCGAGGGGATTTTCAGGCCAGCTGACCCGGCGGCGGAGATTGTTGTAGCCCGTCTCGAGGATTTGATCCGGGTGCACACGTTTGTCGAGGACATCGAACTGGCATTGGAACCTGATCCGCTCCAGGTCAATGTTTCACAGGCCGAAAATGGCTATGCCGTAACGGTGACAGCCCGCTCATTGGCCCGCGATGTCGCATTGCTAGCTGATCAAGCAGCCCCCGAGGCCAGCGTCGATGACGCTCTCATCACATTGACCGCAGGGCAAAGCGCAACTTTTCATGTCAGGACGATCGCCCGAGACATCGCGCAGGCATTGACTAGACCACCCGTACTCCGGACGGCCAACGATCTTCGGCGCAGTTAAAGCGGTGTCCGGCGATAGTGAAATCGTCGTGCCAGCCGAGTTGGCTGAGTTGCACGAGAAATACTCCGGGGAGGAAGGTCTAGCCTGGATCGCTCAGTTGCCGGCGCTGGCTGCCGCCAATTTTGATCGATGGGAGTTGGCGACCGACGGCCCGGTGACATCCGGAGCCGTTGCGCTGATCATTCCGGTGGCGTGCCGCGATGGTTCCAAGGCAGTACTGAAGCTGCAGCCGGTTGACGACGAAACAGGCGGTGAACCTGCCGCGTTGCAGGCGTGGGCCGGCCAGGGAGCGGTGCGGCTGTTAGAGCACGACCCTAGTTCAGGTGCGATGCTGCTTGAGCGGCTCGATGCATCCAAAGACCTGTCGACGATGCCTGACGACTTTGCTGCCGCCAAGATCATCGCCGAATTGTTGGTGCAACTGAACTCTGTGCTCGCCCCTCCCGGCATGCGGCGCCTCAGCGATGTCGCGGCGGCCACCTTGGCCGGGACCCCGGAGGCAATCCGCTTGGCTGAGTACCGTGACGAGCGTCAACTCTTGATCAATTGCGCGGCCCGGTTCGAAGAGTTGATCACAGATCCACTCGACAACCGGCTGTTGCATTGGGATCTGCACTACTTCAACACGCTGTCTACGTTGGATCCTGAGCGGCGGTGGAAGGCGATCGATCCGAAACCACTCGGCGGTGACTCGGGATTCGAGTTGCTGCCGGCTCTG
>DATCXA010000189.1:0-11585 GCA_036566085.1 Propionibacteriaceae bacterium | reverse complement strand
TGTAGTTCATGACCTCTACAGCTGACACGAATGCCGAGCCCGGCTCGGCAGCCACACGTCCCACCATCAGCGTCGGCGAGGTGGTGCTGGACACCGATGACCCGCCTCGCCTAGCCGAGTTTTATACCGCCTTGCTCGGCTGGCAGATCGAGGAGACCGAGGATGATTGGATCACAATTGGCGGCGACTCCGGCACCAAGATCGCTTTCCAACTGGCCATGAATCACAAGCCGCCGACGTGGCCGGACAATGCCGTGCCGCAACAGTTCCATCTTGATCTCCACGTAGACGATTTGGAGGAAGCCGTCGCGTTCGCCGAGTCCATCGGTGCCCGCCGAGCTGCCAGTGGCGACCATGCGCCCAGCTTCATCGTCTTCCTAGATCCGAGCGGCCACCCGTTCTGTCTCTGCGCGTGACAGTTGTGTCGTCACGGTGCGATCACCCCCGGGATGAGCACCTCTAGAGTGTGGGGCTATGACGAAGTGGGAGTACGTAACAGTGCCGCTGTTGGTGCACGCAACCAAGCAGATCCTGGATAACTGGGGGCAGGACGGGTGGGAGCTGGTCCAAGTGGTGCCGGGACCGACTCCTGAAAACCTGGTCGCCTATCTCAAGCGCCCGACGCCCGCTCCTGGAGCTGGTGCGTGACCCTGCCGTCGCGACGGCTGGCTGATCTTGGACTCAGCTTGCCGGCGGTCACGCCACCCTTGGCGGCCTACGTCCCGGCAGTGCGGTTCGAGGATCTCGTCTACACCGCTGGCCAGCTGCCACTGGTGAATGGGGAACTCCTGGCTGTGGGCAAGGTGGGTGCCGAGGTCGCAGTCGAGGACGCGACCCACTGTGCTCAGATTGCAGCGCTCAATGGGCTGGCAGCGGTGGTTGACCTGGCCGGCGAGCTTGATGCGATCACGCGGATTATCAAGGTGACGGTGTATGTGGCGAGTGCGCCGGGGTTCACCGATCAGCCGCTGATCGCCAACGGTGCGAGTCGGCTGTTAGGTGACATCTTCGGCCAGGCGGGTCATCATGCGCGTAGTGCCGTCGGCGTCGCTGTGCTACCGCTTGACGCGCCGGTCGAGGTGGACCTTGTGGTTGCGGTCGGCTGGACGCCCACCTTTGAGCCGCTCTGACCGAGGCTCATGGCGTCACACTTCTACGACGTGTTGAGCCGGCTGAAGCCACAGGTGCCCGCTGGCATGGTGGAGCGGGCGACGCTGTGGACACCGGATTCGGTACCGAGCGTGGCCGCTCCCGCGGCCAGCGTGATCTTGCTGCGGGACAGCCAGGACGGGCTCGAGACCTACTTGTTGCATCGCCATGCGCTCATGCCCTTTGCCGCTTCAATGGTGGTATTTCCCGGCGGCCGCGTCGATCCGATCGACGCCGAGACCGGCCTGGATCCGATTCGCCGCTACGCGATTCGCGAGACCGCTGAGGAGACCGGTGTCTTCCTCGATGAAGCCGCTCTGTTTCCATGGGCGCGTTGGATCACCCCGGCTATCGAGCCTCGCCGCTATGACACCTGGTTCTTCGTGGCCGCCATGCCTGGAGATCAGGAGGCCCGTTGATATCTCGGGCGAGACGAATCTTGCGGAATGGTCGGCGCCTCGCCAAGGCGCTCGCTGACGAACGCTCCGGATTGATCAAGATGCTGCCGCCGACAATGTCGATCTTGATAGAACTTGCTGATCTTGTGACCGTTGCTGAGGTGATCAACCACGCGACCGACCGGAAGATCGAACCGGTGCTGCCGCGATTGCTGGAGACCGAGAGCGGTTGGCAGTTCCGTTACCCGCGGACACACTCTTCGGAGACGTCGTCGTGATGTCTGCCGAGGCTCCAGGTGCGTCATACATCCAACTCATTCGTGCCCCCAACCCAGGCCCAATGACGCTGAATGGAACCAACACCTGGGTGATCACCGATGCAGACCACGGTGCTGTCGTCGTTGACCCAGGGCCGGCGATCGAGTCCCATCTGGACGCCGTCTTGGCCGCTTGTCAGCCACGACTGAGCATGATCGTTCTTACGCATCGGCACCTTGATCACTCTGAAGGCGCTGCGATGCTGGCCGAGCGAGCTGGCTGCGGCGTACGCGCGGCCGATCCCCAGTTCCGCATTGGTAACGAAGGACTCGACGGCGGAGAACGGCTCTCGTTGGGTGGGATCAGGGTGGAAGTGCTCGAGACGCCGGGCCACACCAGCGACTCGCGTTCGCTACTGCTCTCCGGCCCTGATCAGATCAATCGGCTGATCACCGGTGACGTGGTCTTGGGTCGAGGCACGACGGTGATCACGCATCCGGACGGCAACCTTGCTGCGTACTTTGACTCGCTCGATCTCCTCGAGCGGTTGGTCACCACACGCAACGTTATTGAGCTGCTTCCGGGTCACGGGCCGGTCGTCACCGATCCTGCGGCATGGCTGTCTTTTTATCGCCGACACCGGCACGAGCGACTCGATCAAGTGCGAGCCGCGGTTGCGGCGGGTGACCGTGCCCCCAGCGAGGTCGTTGCTCGGGTGTACTCCGATGTCGACCGCAGCCTGTGGCCGGCAGCTGAGCAGTCGGTTCGGGCGCAAATGGAGTATTTGCAGACACATGGATAAGCGCTGAAGCCCTGTCGAGAACGCGGCTAAGAACCCTCAGGGAGCTCATTCTTGCCCCACAGGATCCTCATAGGGTTCTGCGTCACTGTCGAGCCATGACAACGAACGTGCAGCCAGGCAGCTATACCCCCGACTTTAGAGATCCTCAAGCTTCGAATGAGGAGCCCACGGTCGTCCTTCCGACCGGTCAGTATGGCAGCTATACAGGGGCCGATTTTCCTGCACCGCCCGGTGTTCCACCACTGGCGCCGAATCCGGCACCCGCCCCCGGTTTCCAGCGGCCGAAGCGCAGAGTTGGCGCCATGATCGGCGGCGTGGCGATGGCGGCCGTGCTGGGCGCCGGGGCCGGAATCGGTTCGTACGCCTTCCTGGTCGACCACAGCCCGTCAGGTGTCAGTGTCACAAGTGCCGCGGCGCCGAGTCCGACGCTCGACGGCACGGTGTCTGCGGCTGCTGCGAAGATCGAGCCGTCCTTGGTGACGATTGCGGTCCAAGCATCCAATGGCAGCGGCATCGGTAGCGGCATGGTGCTCGATAAGGATGGACATATCCTCACCAACAACCACGTAGTCGCGGGTGCGGGCAACGGGGGCGCCATCACGGTGACCTTCCACAATGGCACGACAGCCACGGCAAAGGTGGTCGGAACATCTGAGTTGAATGACCTGGCGGTCATCAAGGTCGACGGCGTCAATGATCTCAACCCGGTTACCTTCGCTAACTCGACCGACCTTCAAGTCGGCCAGACCGTTGTCGCCGCTGGTGCACCGCTCGGACTCTCGGAGTCGGTGACGAGTGGAATTGTGTCCAACACCGCCCGCCCGGTCCGTTCCGGTACCAACAACGATGCTGTGTATCTGGCAGTGCAGACCGACGCCGCGATCAACCCGGGCAACTCCGGTGGCCCGCTGGTCAATCTCAATGGTGACGTGGTTGGCATCAACTCCGCGATAGCCGGCACCAGCTCGGGTCCTGATGGCGGACAGTCAGGCAACATCGGCATTGGCTTCGCCATCCCGTCCGAAGTTGCGACCCGCGTCGCGAATGATCTGATCACCACTGGCAAGACAACCAACGCGCAGCTTGGAGTGAGATTGGCCGGATCTGATTCTGAACTGCCTACCTCGACTGGTGTTCCGCTTGGTGAGGTCGTAAGCAGCGGTCCTGCCGAGAAAGCGGGTCTGCGGGCCGGCGACGTGGTGACCAAGCTCAACAACTTCCACACCACCACAACCGACGGGCTAATCGCTGCTACCCGGTTCTATGCGCCTGGCACGACCGTCAGTGTGACCTTCATCCGCGACGGCGGCGCTCCGCAGACCGTCGATGTGACGCTCGGCACAACCTGAGCGGCCTGACGCTCAGCATCGCCTGATTGCTTCCCGGCTCGCCCGTACCCGTCAAGGTTGAACGCGCGAGCCGGGTTCCACTCCACATCGGGTCTCGCCCTCTCCGCGGTGAGCCCGATTCGGGGCTTCCGCCTTGCTCTTTGACTGCCTCGGCTTTGAGGTCTGCATAGGTTGCTAACGGTCTGCATAGGCTGCAACCTGTGCAGACCGCAGGCAACCTACGTGAACGTAGGTTTCGGCACGAGCCGTGGTAACAGGATGGGATGCCGCACTATCGCGCGCGACGCTCGACCCGCTCGACGTCCAAGATCGTCACCGAGCGCGGCTCCAATCGGATCCAGCCGCGGGCGGCAAAATCGGCGAGAGCCTTATTGACGGTCTCACGCGAGGCGCCAACGAGCTGCGCCAGCTCCTCTTGGGTCAGATCGTGATGCACATGCATGCCGTCGTCCCGCTTGTCGCCGAACCGCTGGGCCAGCTCCAACAACTGCTTGGCAACCCGACCGGGGACATCGGAGAAGACCAGGTCGGCGACCACATCGTTGGCCCGGCGAAGTCGCGCAGCGAGCTGACCGAGCAAGCCCTGAGCGACCTCTGGTCTGCCCGTCAACCAGGGAATCAGCTCATCGTGCTCAAGCGTCCGCAACTCGCACGCGGTTACCGCGGTGGCAGTGGTTGAGCGCGGTCCGGGATCGAAAACCGAGAGTTCGCCGAACATCTGGCCGGGACCGAGAACTGCAAGCAGATTCTCCCGTCCCGCAGACCCGCTACGACCTAACTTGATCTTGCCGCTTACCACGATGTAGAGCCGATCTTCGGAATCGCCTTCATGGAAGAGCACATCGCCCTTATTGAGGTGCAGGCTGCCCATTGCAGACGAGAGCGCGGTCGCCGCTTCGTCTTCTAATCCAGCGAAGAGCGGTGCCTTCTTCAGGACTTCGGGATCCACGCGCCCTCCCTGATCACGGTACGGCTATCGATGGCAAGGCTACCGTCGAATGGTCGGGAACGTCAGGGCCCAAACTTGCCCAGAAACCTGCACTGTGAGGGCCGGTCGTGCGAGCAGCGCCGGAGTCAAATGTGTCTCTCAACTACTGTGATGGCATGAGCTCGAGCAGGTCAGGCGGTGCCCCGAGATGACCGACACCGAGTTGACTTCCGAGGTCGCTGACCAGGCTCCGATCGTGCCGTTCGACAAATCGCGTACTGCGCTGGTACGCCGTGCCCGCACTATGAACCGCATCCTGGCGGCCACCTATCCCGATGCCCACACTGAGCTCAATTTCAGCAACCCGCTGGAGCTGCTGGTGGCAACAATTTTGTCCGCGCAGAGCACTGATAAGCGAGTCAACTTGGTGACGCCTGTCGTCTTCACGCGCTATCCGAACTCCGCCGCGTACGCCGCTGCAGACCGCGCGGAATTCGAAGAGCTCATCAAGCCGACCGGGTTCTTTCGGGCGAAGACTGACACTCTGATCAAGCTTGGGGCGGCCCTCACCGAGCGGTTTGATGGTGAGGTGCCCAAGCGCATGAAGGATCTGGTGACGCTGCCCGGCGTCGGCCGGAAGACCGCGAATGTGGTACTCGGCAACGCCTTCGGTATTCCCGGGATCACCGTAGATACCCACTTCAACCGTCTGGTGCGACGTTTCGGATGGACCACTGAGACCGAACCGGACAAGATCGAGATCGCTATCGGGGCACTGTTTCCACCCAAGGACTGGACGCAGCTGTGTCACAACGTCATCTGGCATGGCCGGCGTCGTTGCCACGCGCGTAATCCGGCCTGCGGTGCTTGTCCAGTTGCTCGCTTGTGCCCCTCGTACGGGGAAGGCGAGACTGATCCGGTCAAGGCGGCCAAGCTGGTTCGGGAGCCGCGGGGATGATGAGGGCTGCTCGCCCAATCACTGACCTCATGTTGTCGAAAAGTCCGCATTGGTCGGAAATTCGACCTCAACTGGGCGCGGAAGAGATCGAAAACTCCGCATTGGTCGGAAATTCGATGTGCCGACCAGAGCTGGAAGACAAGCCGGAGTTGGAGCCTGCACAGATCGAAAAGTCCGCATTGGTCGGAAATTCGACATCGAGAGGCGGGTTCAACGGTCGAAAAGTCGGCATTGGTCGGAAATTTGATAGGGGCCGGTTGGTGGCGGCCGTCGCCATCGCTTCGCTCCTACTAACTGGATGCGGCAGCTCTGCAGCGCCGGCCGAGTCAGTGCCTCCAACGGCGCCAGAGAGTGAGGTAGCGCCAAGTCCCGAATCCACTGCAGGTCTTGTGATCATGAAGAAGAAGGCTGGCATCGCTGAGTGTCCCAAGTCCAATCCTGGTGTTGCCCCCGTGCGGTCTGGATTGCCCGACGTAGTGTTGCCCTGCCTCGGCGGCGGCCGCGAAGTCCGCTTGGCCGGCCTACGTGGCAAGCCGATGATGATCAACGTCTGGGCCCAATGGTGCGGACCTTGTCGGGAGGAAGCGCCTTATCTCGCCGATGTGGCAACCACGAACAAGTCCGACTTGATGATCTTGGGAATCGACCACGCCGATCCGCAACCGGCGCTGGCCATCGAATTCGCGCAGCTGTCCACGTGGACATACCCGCAGTTGGCCGATCCGGATGTGGTGTTGCGGGCAGCCTTGCAGATCAGCGGCCCACCCCAGACCTTTTTCGTACGCCCCGACGGCACGATCGCGTATCGTCACGCTGGATCGTTCAAGTCAGCCGATGAGATCCGCGACGCGGCGCGCAAGTATCTCGGGGTCAGTCCATGACTGATCCAGCGCTGGAACGACCTGGGTGGCTCGACACTCTGACCGATTCCCTGTCTGAGCAATCCAGGTTGAACCAGGTGGTGGCCCTCCGGCCCGGGATCGGGGCTCGGCCGGCGGCGGTGTTGATCTTGATCGGTGAAGGCCCGGAGGGTCCGGAGATCATGTTCGTCGAGCGTGCCGCGGGTCTGCGTAACCACGCCGGACAGATTGCCTTTCCTGGTGGCGCTGCAGATGTTGATGATCACGATCTGGCCGACACTGCTTTGCGGGAAGCGGCCGAGGAGACCGGCGTTGACCGGAGCGGCATCGAAGTCCTCGGCGTACTTCCGCCGGCGTACGTGGAGGTCAGCGGGTTCGATGTCACAGCGGTGATCGGGTGGTGGCGCGACCCTAGCCCAGTGGCGGTAATGGATACCCGGGAGGCGGCATCGATCGATATCGTGCCCGTCGCTGTACTGACCGATCCTGCGCACCGCGCCCGAGTTCGGCATCCGTCGGGCTACACCGGACCGGCCTTCGAGGTGAACGGGCATCTCATCTGGGGACTCACCGCGCACCTGCTCGACGGCGTGCTTGATCTGGCAGGGTGGCAGCGACCATGGGACCGAAGTCGGGAACTGCCGATTCCGTTGCGCTACCTAACCGATCGGAGGCCGGATCATGGAGGACCCGATGCCCACTGATGATCATGATGCCGAGCTGCTGGCTCGCTGGAACGGAAATCTTCCGGGCCAAGAAGAGATCGGCCAGAACTTGATCATGAGATACCACGAGCCACATCGGCACTACCACACCACCAAGCATCTGCTGAACATGCTCACCATGATCGATCAGCTTGCCGATGATCATGATCTGTTTCTGGTGCGGCTGGCCGCGTGGTATCACGACGCCGTTTATGCCATCCCGGAAGGTCAGGTCAGCAACGAGGAGGCCTCTGCCCGGCTGGCGCTGCGGCAGCTGAGCCGCGTCGGTCTGGAGCAGGAGGACCTGAACCAGATTGCACGGCTGGTTCGGCTGACCGAGACCCATCTGCCCGGGCCGCGTGATCCCGAGGGCGAACTGCTCTGCGACGCGGACCTGGCGATTCTTGCCTCCAATCCAGGCGATTACGCCGACTACGTGGCCGCCGTACGTGCTGAGTATGCCGACGTGCCGGAGGAAGAGTTTTTGGCTGGGCGGCTATCGGCCCTGATCCCGTTTGTCGACCGCGAAATCTTCCGCACCGCAAAGGGACGGCAACTGACCGACGCTGCCCGCACCAACCTCGCGACGGAGATCAACGCGATCGCGGATCGCCTCGGAATCGCTGTGGAAGGATCGGATGTGTGACCTCTGAGCCGACACAGACCGCTGCCGTTTCCGCTGATCGCCTAACCGACTGGTGGAAGGCGGCAGTGGTCTATCAGATCTACCCCCGCTCCTTCGCCGACAGCAACGGCGACGGCACCGGCGACATTCCGGGAATGCTGTCGCACCTTGATTACCTTGCGGAGCTCGGCATCGATGTCGTCTGGCTGTCGCCCGTGTACACCTCGCCGATGGACGACAACGGCTACGACATCAGCGACTACCAGAATATTGATCCGCTCTTCGGCACGCTGGAGGATCTGGACCGCCTCATTGCCGGTTTGCACGAGCGCGGCATCAAGATCGTGATGGATCTAGTTGTCAACCACACCTCCGATGAGCACCCATGGTTCCTGGAGTCACGCGACCCGGCCTCGGCCAAGCGGGATTGGTATTGGTGGCGTCCGCCACGGCCGGGATTCGAGCCGGGCGCCGATGGCGCGGAGCCGACGAACTGGGAATCCGCGTTCCACGGCTCAGCCTGGCAGTTTGACGAGCGCAGCGGAGAGTATTACCTGCACCTGTTCAGCATCAAGCAGCCTGACCTCAACTGGGAGAACCCGGAGGTACGGCAAGCGATCTACGACATGATGAACTGGTGGGTCGATCGTGGCATCGACGGCTTCCGCATGGATGTGATCAACCTGATTTCCAAGGGTGAGCTCGTTGATGGCGTGCCACCTGCGGGCAAAATCCGTGTCTTCTGTTTCCCGTTCACCGCCAACGGTCCGCGGCTGGACGAGTTCCTCGCTGAGATGAATACTGTCGTCGGCTTGGACAAGCGGAATCTGCTCACCGTGGGCGAGATGCCAGGCTCAACCATTGAGACTGCTCGGCGAGCGACAGATCCGGCGAATCATGAGCTGAGCATGGTCTTCACCTTTGAGCATGTCAGCCTCGACATGGTGCCCGGTGGCCATGGCAGGTATGACTTGGCTCCGCTTGCGTTGCCGGCACTGAAGAAGAATCTCAGTGAGTGGCAGCTGGCCCTGGCCGATGTCGGGTGGAACTCGCTGTACTGGGACAACCATGATCAACCACGGGCGGTGTCACGGTTCGGCGACGATAGTGCCGAGCACCGCGAGAACTCGGCCAAGACCCTTGGCACTGTGCAACACATGCATAAGGGCACGCCGTACATTTACCAGGGCGAAGAGCTCGGTATGACCAACACCTACTTCACATCCATCGAGCAATACCGCGACATCGAGTCGATCAACTACCACTCCTCCGCAATCAGTCTTGGGCTGGAGGTCGAGGCGGTGTTGCACTCGCTCTCGGTGAGGAGCAGGGACAACGCACGTACGCCGATGCAGTGGGACGACAGCTCACACGCTGGCTTCACCGACGGGATTCCCTGGCTGCCAGTCAACCCCAATTACGTCACGATCAATGCCGCAGCCGAAATTGAGGATCCACACTCGGTCTTCCACCATTTTCGTAAGCTGATCGAGCTCCGACACGATCATCCAGTGATCGTGCATGGGCGGTTCGAACTGTTGCTGCCTGATCATGAGCGGATCTGGGCACTCACTCGAACCTTGGATGATCAGGTCCTGGTGATGGTTGCCAACTGCTCATCTGAGCCGGCGAGTGTTCCTGGAGACGCGGTTCCGGACTTGACTGGCGCGCACGTGCTGCTGGCCACGCATGAGGACTCCGCCTCGCTGGATCTCGCGCCGTGGGAGTCACGCATCTATTTGATCAGCTGAACTGGACCTTGGCTCGCTGTCGTAGTCGGCTGGAGTATTCAGTCGGCGTGCCCGGGCGATAAAAGGCAGGGCGAGTGCGGAGCCGGCTGCGGATAGCAGATAGGACACCTGATAACCCCAAACGTCGGCGCTCTTTCCGAGCAGCGGTTGCGCCACTATGCCGCCAGTGCTGTTGATCAACGAGTCAAAAGACAGAATCGTCGCGCGCTCATGGGACGGGATCATGCCATTCAGATAGGCCTGCCGGATCGGCGTGCCGACGTAGGCCGCGAGCGCCCACAGCATGATCAGCACAGTAGTGACCCAGAAATTACCGGCGAGACCGATCAGGGCGAGCATCGCCACGGCTAGGGCCTCCAAAGTCAACAGGGCCGAAGTCCGTCGCCGGAAAGCTCGGCGGATCAACGGCGTGAGAAACCCACTGAGGATCTGGGCTGCGGCAACCAGTGCTGCCACTAGGCCGGCTATTCCGTAGGCCTTTTGGTTGCCCCACAAATTCAGCAGGTGGGGCTGCAGGGCATAGAAGACATAGATTCCAATACCACCGCTGAACATCCCAGCCAGCATGGTGGCCCGGACCGCCGGCACCTTCAGGCCGTGCTCGACTGAGCTGTCCAGGATCCTCTTCATTTCAGCCACGGGCCGTTTCCCACGCGCTGGTGTAAAACCCAGGTCATGCATCATGATCAACGCGACGACAAACATCCCGAGCAAGATGGCCGTCCGGGCCACGTACGGGACGCCGAGGTTGGTCAGCTGAGCCAGAAAGCCGCCGGCAACGGAGCCGCCCAGTGTCATGACGCCAATGACGACCTGGCCGCGGGCAAAGACACCTTCGAGCTGGCCATCAAACCGTGTGGCGGCCAGCGCGTCCACAAGCCAGGCCTCGGTTGCGCCAGAGAAGAAGGTAAATCCAAGTCCGAGAAATGCGGAAATGATCGCCCACCAGACGAATACTGAGTGCAGCTGCCAGAGCAACACGTAAAGACCCGTGGTCGCCGCGAGCGTCAGCGTCCCACACAGGAATGAGACGCGTCTTCCCCAGCGGTCGGCAACGATCCCCGTTGGAATCTCGAAAAGCACCATGCCGGCGGTGAAGCAGGCGTTGGCTGCAAAGGCCTCGAAGTTCGTCAGCCCGGCGTCAAGCAGGAAGATCGTGTTGATACCCCAGATCAGCGAGGCCGCCAAGGTGTTGCCCGCGGTCAGCACGTAGTAGGTGCGGCGGACCGTCTTAGAGGTCTGCTTCACCCTTCAGACACTATGTGCCTGAGCTTGTCGAAGTGTTGCGCTGGGCTTGTCGAAATGTGCCCTGAGCTTGTCGAAGGGCCCGTCCTAGAAAGCCGTCAGCCAATCGGTGATCGCGGCTGTAACAACCGCAGGTTCCTCCTCATGTGGAAGATGACCGACGCCCGGCAGACTGATCAGATCATGTCGTGCGTCGACCCATTTTTCGGCCGCCGTCATCGCCGGAATCGGAACGACCTGATCTTCTTGACCGTGGATCGACAGCAGCGGTACAGATATCGGCTGTCGCAGAGCCCGGCGGAAATCACGGCCCATGCTGCGGAAGTGACTGCGGACGAACGAACGCTGGTACTCCAAGGCGCAATGCGGGCTGGGCCACAGCATCAGGGCATCTCGGTAGTGACGAGCTTCCGCTGCGGTAAGAAATCCTGCTCCATCGACCGCCCGGCTGCGAAGCAATTCCTCAATGTAGAGCCCGTCTTCGGCCATGATGCGCCGCTCGGGTAGCAGCGGGACTTGAAAGAACGCCAGCGTCGAGAAGCTCGTACGCCACGGAAA
>DATCXA010000178.1:0-17105 GCA_036566085.1 Propionibacteriaceae bacterium | reverse complement strand
ACGCAGTGCGACACCATCGACATCGCCGGAATAGGCGAGAACGCCGAAATCCGATCCGGCCCGTACGTCTTGATCCTGTGCACCTGAGCCGCGGCGATCATCTCGACTGCTTCGGCCCAGGACACTCGGACAAGTCCGCCCTTACCGCGCGCCTGGTGATAGCGGCGCCGCCGCTTCGGGTCATTCACGACATCGGCCCAGGCCAGCACCGGATCACCCAACCGCTGCTTGGCCTCCCGGTACATCTCCAAGAGGACCCCGCGGGCGTACGGATACCTGACTCGGGTTGGGGAGTAGGTGTACCAGGAGAAGGCGCCCCCCCGCGGGCAGCCCCGCGGCTCGTACTCGGGTCGATCCGGGCCGACCGACGGATAGTCGGTCTGCTGGGCCTCCCACGTGATGATCCCGTCGCGGACGTAGATCTTCCAGGAACAAGAACCGGTGCAGTTCACACCATGGGTGGACCGCAACAACTTTGTCGTGGCTCCACCGATCCCGATAGAAGACATCGCCTGCACGGCCGCCTTTGCGGAAGGCAACCCGATGGTCGTCGGATTCCTCCCATCTCGTGAAAAAACGGCCGAGCTCCAAGAGCGCGTCGGAAGCCTTACCGTCGACCCCGGCGGGGACCGGAGGATTCATAGGTTGACCTATTGATGGGTACTGGAGCGGCGGAAGTGATCAAAGACCCTAGGATTTAAGTGCTTTGGTCTCTACTCACTGAAGGCGGAACCACTCGATCAATGACGTCGTCATCGGATTCGCCGAGGCCACCGACCAGTGTGTATCTTGGTCCGTTGGTGCCGCCCGTCGAGCGCCATTTGTGCGCCCCTATAGCTCAGCAGGCAGAGCGTCTCCATGGTAAGGAGAAGGTCTGCGGTTCGATTCCGCATGGGGGCTCGGACTCCGTCTCCGGTGCCACCGCGCATCGGCGGAATATGCGGTCTATTCAGATCGTTGCCCGACCGGGAAACTGGTAGCGGAGACCACAGCGGGATAGCTCAGGCGGTAGAGCAAGCGGCTCATAATCGCTGTGTCGCGGGTTCGAGTCCCGCTCCCGCTACCCGGCACGACACGCATCAAGAAGATTCTGAGGATACGACTATGGCCAGGACCGTCGATGTACGGCCAAAGATCACTTTGGCCTGCACGCAGTGCAAGGAGCGGAACTACATCACCAAGAAGAACCGGCGCAATGACCCGGATCGCCTTGAGCTGAAGAAGTTCTGTCCCCGCTGCAAGACCCATACGCCACACCGCGAGACCCGCTGACCAAGCTGCGCGATTCAGGTCCCGCGGTCATCGGGCTTGCCCACGGCAGCCGGCATCCCGAGGCCAGCCACGACATCGAGCGGCTCATGGCGGCCGTTGCCGAGCAGGCGAAGCTCACCGCGGTGCCGGCATACCTTGACCTGGCGCAGCCAGATCTTGGTGCAGCCGTACGCCGACTGGCCGAGGCCGGCCACACCCGGGCAGTTGTCGTTCCCCTGCTGTTCACCGAGGCCTATCACGCCACGATTGACGTCCCCCAGACAGTCGGCGATGTCACATCGTCCCTTCCGCTTCAGCTGATCGTTGCCGACATCTTGGGCACCGGCGATGATGTCGCAGACCTGCTTCGACAGAGCATGGCTGCAGCCGGGATTGCTGATCACAGCTCAGTGCTGCTTTTTGCTGTCGGCTCCTCGAATCCCGCTGCCAACAAGGCCGTTGTAGATCTTGCGGCGCGCCTTGCCGACGGTCGGCATGGTCTGGTACGAGCGTGTTTCGGAACCTGTCGTCCGGGAGTGCTCGATGTCCTCGACGGATTGCCTGAACCGGTGGCGGCTCTGCCGCTGTTCCTGGCCGACGGATTGTTGCTCGCACCCCTGCGTACTCTCGCCTCACAGCGCGGCTGGCAGATGGCCGAGCCGCTGGGCGAACAGGCTGCCGACCTGGTCCAGAAGCGTTACCAGACCGCGTGCCAGCAAGCTCGTCTCCGTTAGCGTTGCATCTATGGCCATCACCGAGGCTCACGCCGGCCGCCGCTATCCACCCTGCGATCCGTACCATGTCTCGGCAGCCAAGATCGCGGAGTTCGCGACTGCGTTAGGCGATGACAACCCTCGATATCGCGGGGAGTCGCCGATGGCGCCGCCCACCTTTGCTGCAGTCATCTCAGCGCGGGGCTGGGACCAGCTGTTCGGTGACCCTGAGCTGGAACTCTCGCTAGAGAGGGCTGTGCACGGCGACCAGCGCTTCACCTTCATGCGCCCGCTGCATGCCGGCGACGTCGTCATCGCGACCGTAACGATCGACAAGGTGAGGGTGCGTTCGGGTTCGGAGCTCATTTCGGCAACCGTCGACATCGCAAGCCGTGACGGTGAGCCGATCTGTACGGCGCAGGCCACCTTCGCCCACGCTCGGGACGTGGCGGCATGAAGGCCACCGCGGTGGACGGCGTGGAGATTGGCAGTAATTTGCCGTCGCTGAGTGTTCGATTCACGCGGGAACGGCTGGTTCGTTACGCCGGTGCCTCGACCGACTTCAATCCCATCCATTACTCAGAGCACTTCGCCAGGCAGGTTGGCCTTCCAGGTGTTATTGCCCACGGGATGCTCACCATGGGAACAGCGCTTCGGGTGGTCACCAACTGGGTAGGGGACCCCAGCCGGGTGATCTCCTACGCTGTCCGCTTCACCCGGCCAGTGGTAGTGCCCGATGACGCGGACGGTGTGGATGTGGAGTTCGGCGGCAGTGTCTCTGCAATCGACGGGTCGCTCGTCACCATCAGCATCGAAGCGACCAGTGATGGGCAGCGGGTTCTGGGCGCCGCTCGAGCAGAAGTTGATCTTGGGGTACGAGTTCCGCGCCGTGATCATGAAACCTGAGCTCAGCCGGATGGAACAGGCGACCGATGTTGCGTTAGCTGATCACACCACACTCCGAGTAGGCGGGGCCGCGCGCCGGATGATCATCGCCGAGACCGAGACCGAGTTGATCGAGACAGTGCGCGAGCTGGACGCCGCTGGTGAACCACAGCTCATCCTTGGCGGCGGCTCGAACCTCCTGGTCGGCGACTCCGGCTTCGACGGCACGGTGATCAAGATTGCCACTCGGGGTGTTGACGAGGACACCGCAGCATGTTCCGGTGCGGTGATCACAGTGGCGGCCGGCGAACCATGGGACCCGCTTGTGAGCTACGCCCTGGAGCGCAGCTGGAGCGGCCTAGAAGCCATGTCGGGGATCCCAGGTCTGGTCGGTGCGACGCCAATCCAGAACGTTGGCGCGTACGGGGCCGAGGTCAGTGAGCTGATCTCCACCGTGCGTACGCTCGACCGGTCCACAGGGCAGCTCAAGACCCTGTTTCCCACCGAATGCGGCTTCGGATACCGGACATCGCGGTTCAAGTCTGATCCCGGGCGATTTCTCGTGCTGTCGGTAACCTTCCAGCTTCCGCTCGGCTCGATGTCACAACCGATTCGTTACCCCGAGTTGGCACGAGCGCTAGGAATCGATGTGGGGCAGCGAGCTCCGGCGCCCGAGGTTCGCCAGGCCGTTCTTGCGTTGCGCACAGCCAAAGGCATGGTGCTCGCCGAGGATGATCATGACACCTGGAGTGCCGGGTCCTTCTTCACCAACCCGCTGATCAGCTCAGCCCAGGCTCGCACCTTGCCGCCCGACGCGCCGCGCTTCAACCAGGCCGACGGCATGATCAAGACCAGTGCCGCATGGCTGATCGAGCGCGCTGGCTTCGGCAAGGGCTATGGCAACGGCGCGGCTCGACTGTCGCGCAAGCACACGCTCGCGTTGACCAACCGAGGCCGAGCCACGGCAGCCGACCTGCTCAGCTTGGCGCGGGAGATTCGAGCCGGTGTGCAGACCAAGTTCGACATCGAGCTCGTTCCCGAGCCGGTTCTTGTGGGGTGTGAGCTGTGAGCCTGGCACGGTTCGTTATTTGGGCTCCGCGGCAGTCGTCAGTCACGTTGATGATCAAGAAAGTCGGCGATCAAACGCCTATCAAGGTTGCAATGGAACGCGACGAGGTGGGCTGGTGGGGGCCATCCGAGCCGTTGCCCGACGACGGGATTGGCGAGTTCGACTACGGCTTTCTGCTCGACGACAGCGATACCGTGCTGCCCGATCCGCGCTCCCGACGGCAACCTGGCGGGGTCCACGGCTGGTCGCGAACCTTCGATGCCGGCGAGTACGTCTGGTCGGACCAGAAGTGGACCGGTCGCCAGCTTGCCGGCGGCATTATCTACGAGCTGCATGTCGGGACCTTCACTCCAGAAGGAACCTTGACAGCGGCGATCGAGCGGCTCGACCACCTCGTCCAGCTTGGCATCGACTTCGTGGAACTCATGCCGGTCAACGCCTTCAACGGCCCGCACAACTGGGGCTACGACGGGGTGCTCTGGTACGCCGTTCATGAGGACTACGGCGGCCCGCTTGCCTACATGCAATTCGTCGACGCGTGTCACCAGGCCGGTTTGGCAGTGATCCAGGACGTCGTCTACAACCATCTCGGGCCGAGCGGCAATTACCTGTCACAATTTGGGCCCTACCTGAGAAGCGACGCCGGTCCCGCCCTCTGGGGGGATGAGCCGAACCTCGACGCCGAGGATTCCGACGAGGTGCGCCGCTACATCATCGACAACGCCCTGATGTTCCTCACCGACTATCACGTCGACGGACTGCGCCTTGACGCTGTGCACGCGTTGCACGACACCAGAGCCACGCATCTACTCGAAGAGCTGAATATCGATGTATCCGTGCGCAGCACCTTCTTACGCAGGCCCATGCCGCTGATCGCCGAATCGGACCTGAACGACCCGCGGCTGATCACCGCCCGGGAAGGCGGTGGTTACGGTTTGACCGCCCAGTGGAGCGACGACTTCCACCATGCGCTCTACGTCAGCCTCACCGGCGACACCAGTGGCTATTACGCCGACTTCGGCTCTCTTGCTGCCTTAGGGAAGGTGTTCGAAGGCGGGTTCTTTCATACCGGTACCCGTTCCAGCTTCCGTGGCCGCACCCACGGACATCCCATTGACACCTGGCGCACTCCGACCTGGCGGCTGGTCGTCTGCTGGGACAATCATGATCAGATCGGCAATCGTGCGACGGGCGAGCGACTTTCAAGCAAGATCAGCCCGGCCCAACAGGGCCTTGCCGCAATGCTGACCCTGCTTAGCCCGTTCACCCCGATGATCTTCATGGGGGAGGAATGGGGAGCCTCGACGCCGTGGCGGTTCTTCACCTCCCACCCCGAGCCCGAGCTCGCCGAGATGGTCCGCGCTGGCCGGCTCGAAGAGTTCTCGCAGATGGAGTGGGAGACCAGCGACGTACCCGATCCCCAGGACCCTCGAACGTTTGAGGCCTCGAAACTGGACTGGTCAGAGCTGGAGCAGCCTCGCAACGCGGATTTGCTGGCCCTGACCAAGCAGCTGATCGCCATCCGGCGTACCTATCCGGACTTCACCGACCCGCGTTTCGATCAGGGCCGGGCACTATCGGATGACGAGGCTGGCTGGCTCGTACTGGAGCGTGGCGACATGATCATGGTGATCAATTTCCACGACCGCCCAACCGAAGTAGACCTCGGGCGAGCGGTAGATCCAGTGATCACCCTCGGAGATATCGAAGTGGCCGGTGATGTAGTCCGGCTAGGCTCGCACAGCGCTATCGCAGCCCTCGCAGAACCGACACCGGATCTGCTGGTCCCGCTTACGGCTCGAACTTGATCTCCCGCTTCAAGATCTTCCCCGTCGGACCTTTGGGGATAGGCCCGAATCGAATTATCCGCGGATACTTGTACGCCGCGATCCGCTCCTTGACGTAGTCGCGCAGCTCATCCTCGGTGGCCGAGGTGCCTTCTTTCAAAGTGACGAGCCCCGCGACCTCCTCGCCGTACATCGCGTCCGGCACTCCGAAGACTGCTGCCTCAGCGACCGCAGGGTGCGCATACAAGATCTCTTCGACTTCACGGGGGTAGACGTTGTAACCACCGCGGTTGATCATGTCCTTCTTGCGGTCCACGATGAAGTAGTAGCCATCCTCGTCCCGCCGGGCCAAGTCACCGGTGTGAAACCACCCGCCACGCATTGCTTCGGTCGTTGCATCCGGTCGGCTCCAATAACCCTTCATCACATTCTCGCCGCGGATGACGATCTCGCCGATCTCCTCATCGGCGACCTCTTGGTCATTCTCATCACGCAATCCGAACTCAACGCCGCGAATGGGCGTTCCGATTGACCCCGGCTTGGTTGGCCGGTCGGGATGATTGAACGAAGCGACTGGTGATGTCTCGGAAAGTCCGTAGCCTTCGAGCAGCGTGATGCCGAATGCCTCCTCGACACCGTGCAGCACCTCTACCGGCAGCGACGCTCCTCCCGAGGCCGCGGTCTTGAGACTCGAGGTATCGAACCGTTCCCTGTTCTTCACTGCGAGCAAGCCCATGTACATGGTCGGCACGCCGAGGAATACGGTCACCCGATCGTTGGAAATGATCGAGAACGCCTGCTCCGCATCAAACTTCGGCAGCAAGGTCAAGCAAGCCCCGCCGGCCATTGCGGCATTCAAGCCCACCGTCTGACCGAACGAATGGAACAGCGGCAAGCCACCGAAGACCACATCGCCCGGTCCCATCGGCAGCAGCGTTTCGACCGTCGTGCGAACGTTGCTGCTGAGGTTGGCGTGGGTGAGCTCGGCACCCTTGGGCTGGCCGGTGGTCCCCGAGGTGTACAAGATCACCGCGGTCGCATCGCCAGTCTGCTCGGCAACCTGCTCCCATGGCTTTGCCTGTGCAAGCTCAGCGTCGAACTCACTGGGAGCAGTGATGATCACCTCGGTCCCCGTCAGACTCGCCGCCTTTGCGGCTTCCTCGGCAAAGAGCGGGAAGACCACCGCGACTTGGGTGCCGCAGTCGTGCCACACGTAGGAGATCTCGCCCGCCTTGAGCAACGGATTCATCGGAACGGCGATCGCCCCGATCCGCAGGATCGCGTAGTAGACAATCGGGAAGTAGACGACGTTCGGCATGATCATCGCGACCCGATCACCGGCTTGCACACCGCGCTCGCTGAGGATGGTTGCGAACCGCGCTGCGGCAGCGTCGAGGCTTCCGTAGCTCAGTGTGGTCTGACCCTGCTTGATCGCTGGTAGCTCCGGGTTGCTGGTCGCTCGCTCGCTGACCCAGCTGGCGATGTTGGCGGATGGGAGCCTCGACGTCGTTGTCATGACCCGACTCTATGCCTGCTCCACCTGCTGCTCAGGAGCGTCAAATGAGATCGCGACCTGAGAACCCGGCACTAGACTCACGGACGGCCCAATCCTCACAGGAGCGGAACTGATCATGTTTTTGTCTGACCTCAGCCACGACGAGCTGGCAGCGCTACATGCGGAACAAACCGAGGCGTACCACACGCTGCTGGCCAAAGGGCTGGAGCTTGACCTGACCCGCGGCAAGCCGTCACCGGCGCAGCTTGACCTGTCCAATGAGCTGCTCACCTTGCCGGGCGAGGGCCACTACATGGACTCCACCGGTACCGATTGCCGCAATTACGGCGGCACGCAGGGCCTGCCCGCAATCCGCACGATTTTCGCGCCGCTGTTGAATGTGCCCGTTGATCAACTTGTTGCGGGGGACAACTCCAGCTTGTCGATCATGCACGACACGCTCATCTATGCCCTGCTCAAGGGAACAGTGGATTCGGCTGACCCATGGTCAAAGGTCCCGATCAAATTCATCTGCCCAGTTCCTGGCTACGACCGCCACTTTGCGCTTTGCGAACAGTACGGCATTGAGATGATCCCGGTTCCACTAAGCCAAGCTGGTCCCGACCTCGACCAAGTGCGGCAGCTGGTCGCCGATGATCCGTCGATCAAGGGCATGTGGATTGTGCCGGTGTACTCCAATCCCACAGGCGCCATCTATACCGCGGAGGTCACTCGGGCACTGCTGGAGATGCCTGCGGCCGGGGACTTCCGGATCTTCTGGGACAACGCGTACGCGGTGCACCACCTCACAGAGGTTGAGACGCCGCCGCTGGACGTGCTCACCATGGCCGCCGAAGCCGGACATCCGAATCGCGTGTTCCTCTTCGCTTCGACGTCAAAGATCACGTTCGCCGGTGCTGGAGTCTCGTTCTTCGCAAGCTCGGCCTCCAATGTCGATTGGTACCTGAAGAACCTCAGCAAGCGGAGCATCGGGCCTGACAAGGTCAACCATTTGCGACATGCGCTCTATCTGAAGGGCGCAGACGGCGTAACTGCGCTGATGCGCCGGCATCGGGAGATTCTTGCGCCCAAGTTCGAGCAGGTGATCTCAATCCTCAACAAGCGGCTGGGGGACTACCAAGGGACGACGTGGACCGATCCCGACGGTGGCTATTTCGTCAGCCTTGACGTAGCCGACGGCACGGCGACTCGGGTGGTGGAGCTGGCCAAGGGCGCGGGTATTGCGATGACAGCAGCAGGCGCAGCCTTTCCTTACGGGCAAGACCCACGCGACCGGAACATCAGGATTGCGCCCAGCTTTCCCTCTCCGGACGAGGTCGCCGCTGCTATGGAGGGCCTGGCCACCTGTGTCTTGCTCGCCGCCACGGAGAAGCTGCTCAATCACGGTGACTCACCACAGCAGGAGACCGACCGCGAGGCCCAGCATGATAAGAGCCGAGCAGGCTGAGACTCCAAGCTGACCTCGACGCCCGGTGAAGAGCCGGCCTAGCAGGTTTCCTCCCCCCGTTAGCAGCAGTTGCCAGATGGCAGACGCGGCAAAGGCACCGATTGCGAACACAACAACCACCGGCAGCGTCGAACCGCCCTCGCTTGCGGATCGGCCGACCGCGACTGCAGCGAACGTCATCAGGGTGGCAGGATTCACGGCCGTAAGGGCGACCAAGCTCAAGTAAGCCCGCGCTGGGGTGAGGTCTCTCTGCCGGCGGAAAGCGTCGTGGTTACTCCGATAGCGCCGAACCGCCACCAAAACGGTACGAATTGCAACAACGACCAGGACGCTGGCAGCGATCCATTCCAGCCAGCCAGACACTTCGCTCAGCACGAGCTGCAATCCGGCTCCGCCGAGAACGGCGATGACGGCATACCCGCCATCAACCGAAGCCACGCCAAGCGCGGCTGCTGCGGCGACAGAAATGCGCTCGCGAGCGCCCAGACCGACGAGGTAGCTCCCCACAGCTCCGATGGGCATCGCAACCGCCAAGCCGGCCACACCGCCAGCGATAAAGTCGCTGATCATGGTCGTCGGGTATGCACATGACCGCGTCGCCGACTGGTCTGCTGGCAGCACGCGATTGCGCGAGCCAGCAGGTCCGAATCGGCCACGGTGGTCATGATGTGCACCATCTCACTGCTGGGCTTGACCGCCAACAGATTTTTGCTCACCGGCCGGTCCTGCCGCGGATCGGAATACAGTGCTTGATGGTGCGCGTTCGGTCATCGATCGCGAACTATCAGCGTCGTTGCGTGGGGGTTCCGACGTCGCTCGCGGGCGTTCGACTCTCGTCGTAATCCTCAGTAGACTCTCTTGTTTGGTGGCCTCTCACCATTGTTTTTGTGCGCCCTGCTAACAGATCGAAGGTCGTACGAGAGCAAACTGGCGAAGGCCCGGAGGGCAATAGCTCAATTGGCAGAGCATCGGTCTCCAAAACCGAAGGTTGGGGGTTCAAGTCCCTCTTGCCCTGCAGGGGTGAGGTAAAAGCAGATCACAGCACGGAAGGTCATAGCGTGGCAGACAAGGAAGAGGTGGAGCCCGAGGCGAGCTCTGCCGAGTTGTCAGGCGCTAACCCGACCAGCGCCGAGCTGAAGTCCTCGCCGACTGGAATGAACGGCAGCGAGGTGAAAGAGGACACCAGCAACGACTCTCAGTCCGGAAAGGTCTTGGAACCAGCCGGAGTCGCTGCCGCTACTTCCAGTGCCAGCGCCAAGACTGCGGGAACCCGTCGTCCAACTCGTGCTCCGAAAGGGGCTCCCACGAACAAGCGGGACCAGCGAGTCAAGCGGGAGCGTACGACGCCGATCAAGTTCGTCAGGCAATCGCTCGGCGAACTACGGAAGGTCGTCTATCCCACCGGTCCACAGCTGATCAACTACTTCGTCGTAGTGCTGGTCTTTGTGCTGTTTGTCATCGCCTACGTAAGCCTGCTCGACCTCGGCTTCGGCTGGGTAATCTTCAAAATCTTCAGCTGATGACCGCCAACGAACCAAGCAACGGAGATATTCACGTGCCCGAGAACTTTTCAGCCGACAGACCGCAGCAGGATGCGGAGGAGCTGGAAAGCCCTGCATTCGCCACCTCCACAGAGTCATCACAGGACGACTTCGATATCGACCTCGGAAGCTACCCCGCGAACCGTGAAGACGATGTCGACATCAACCTCGACTTCGGCACGGCTACTGCCGAGCGAGCGCCCGAGGACGACTTCGATATTGACTTCAGCAGCCTCCCAACAATTGAGCAGGAGCCAGAGGCCGCAGAGCCTGAGACGGATGAAGAGTCAGACGCTGCCGAGGATGCTCTCGAGGCGTTCCGCGCAGACCTGCGTGCCAAGCCGGGCGACTGGTATGTGGTGCACACCTACTCCGGCATGGAGAACCGGGTGCTGCAGAACCTGGAGAACCGGGTGTCATCCCTCAATATGGAGAACTACATCTACGAGATCGTCGTCCCGACCGAAGAGGTCACCGAAATCCGCAACGGTCAGCGAAAGCAAGTCAGGCGGACGGTGCTTCCGGGCTACGTCTTGGTGCGCATGGATTTGACTGACGAATCTTGGTCGACCGTACGACATACGCCCTCGGTCACCGGCTTCGTCGGGCACTCGAACTCTCCGGTGCCACTCAGCCTTGATGAGGTGGAGAAAATGTTGGCGCCGGCAGTGGTCGCGGCTGCCACCGCGTCCAGCGAGGGTCCCACTCGCCGCAAGAAGAAGATTGAGGTCGCCGACTTCGCTGTTGGAGATTCGGTCATGGTTGTCGACGGACCGTTCGCGGGAGTCCACGCAACGATCACTGAGATCAACGTAAACAACCAGCGCCTGAAGGCCCTGGTGGAGATTCTGGGTCGCGAGACACCGGTTGACCTGACCTTTCCGCAGATTCAGAAAGTCTGAGCCTCACGACAGCACACCGCCTGCAACGGTCAGCATGACCGTCGCACCACCACGACAAGGATCAAGAAAGAGAAATGCCTCCCAAGAAGAAGAAAGTCGCCGCGCTCGTCAAGATCGCTTTGAATGCGGGCGCTGCCACACCGGCGCCGCCGGTCGGTACCGCGCTGGGCCCGCACGGCGTCAACATCATGGAGTTCTGCAAGGCGTACAACGCGGCAACAGAGTCGATGCGCGGCACGATCATTCCGGTCGAGATCACGATTTACGAGGACCGCACGTTCAGCTTCATCACCAAGACGCCGCCGGCCGCTGAGCTGATCAAGAAGGCCGCCGGTGTCCCAAAGGGCTCGAGCGTGCCGCATCGCGACAAGGTTGGCAAGATCAGCCGCGATCAGGTACGGGACATCGCCACCACGAAGCTGCCCGACCTCAACGCCAACGACCTCGACTCGGCGATGAAGATCGTCGAAGGCACCGCCCGCAGCATGGGCGTCACTATCGCCGACTGAATCAGAAGGAAGAACCGTGGGAGAGCCGGCGCGGCTCTGACCACAACTGGCGCCAAGAAATTGGACCCAAAAATGGGCACAGAAAGGACCAGCATGAAGCGCAGCAAGTCATATCGGGCGGTCACTGAGAAAGTCGACCACGCCAAGCTGTATGCACCCACCGAGGCCATGGAGTTTGCCAAGGCCAACACCAGAGCACATTTCGACGAGACTGTCGACGTTGCGGTGCGCCTCGGTGTCGACCCCCGCAAAGCAGATCAAATGGTTCGCGGCACTGTGAATTTGCCGAACGGCACCGGCAAGACGGCGCGAGTGCTGGTCTTTGCCACCGGCGAGCGGGCCGAGGCCGCTGAGGCCGCGGGCGCCGACGAGGTCGGCTCTGACGAGCTGATCGACAAGGTGTCGAAGGGCTATCTGGACTTCGACGCGGTCGTTGCTACCCCAGACATGATGGGCAAGGTCGGTCGTCTGGGACGCATCCTCGGCCCCCGTGGACTGATGCCGAACCCGAAAACCGGAACCGTCACCGTCGACGTCGCGAAGGCGGTCTCCGACATCAAGGGCGGCAAGATCGAGTTCCGGGTGGACCGGCACGCCAACTTGCACTTCATCATCGGCAAGTCGTCGTTCAGCGCCAAGCAGCTGTCGCAGAACTACTATGCAGCGCTGGACGAGGTCGTTCGGCTGAAGCCGAGCGCCGCCAAGGGCCGCTACCTCCGCAAGATCACGCTTTCGACGACTATGGGGCCTGGCATTCCGGTCGACACCAACAAGACACGTCCGGACGCCGAGTAGCTTCAGACAGAATCCCACGCTCGCACCGCCGCGTCCTGTGATCCAGACAGAACTCGGTCGGTCGTGTTGAGATGCTGAGCTGGTTGGGGGCGATCGTCGCCTGCTTGGGTTACGGCGTGTCCTCGGTCCTTCAATCGGTCGCTGCAAAGCGTTCCGCCGCAGTGGTTGGGCTGACCGGATTGGCACTGATCATCAAGCAGTTGCCGTACCTGCTGGGACTCATGGCAGACAGCGTGGCTTTCCTGGGCAACTTGGTCGCCGTCCGGGAGCTTCCGCTGTTCCTGGTGCAGTCGATCATCGCCGGCAGCGTCGGAATCACGGCCTTGATCGCAACCTTGCGCGGTGCGCATCTGTCGTGGAAGGACTGGACCTCACTCGCGGTATTGGGTCTCGGTTTGATTCTGCTCAGCGTGACAGCCGTGCCCACTGCGGCAGCGAAGATCTCACTTACCGATGACCGGATCATCCTGGCCAGCGCAGTTGTCCCCGCAGTGCTCGGATTCATCGGATTCCGGATGCAGGGCCGGCCCTCCGCCATCATCATGTGCTGTGCAGCCGGCCTCGGATTTACTGGCGTTGCCGTAGCCGCTCGCGCGATTGCTGAAGACCAGCTTTCCTGGTCGTTGCTGCTCGCTCCACTGCTCTGGGCGATCATCGTGCACGGCGCCATTGGCATTGGATTCTTCACTATCGCGCTTCAAAGAGACGCGGTGACATTGGTCACGGCAATTACGTTCGTGATCGAGGTCGTCGTACCGTCCTTGATCGGCATCGCGCTCTTTGGCGATGCCATCGAACCTGGCCGCATGCCTCTTGCCGTGGTCGGGTTCTTACTTGCCATTGGCGGGGCCGTGTCACTCAGCCGCTTCGCTGAATAGCTCCTGCTGCGGCGAGTGACTCACCGCTCAGCCGGTAGACGGTCCAATCGTCCATGGCAATCGCTCCCAGGCTGCGGTAGAAGTCGATGGCGGGCTGGTTCCAGTCGAGAACGGCCCACTCCAGTCGCGCGTATCCACGCTCAACTGCCAAGCCCGCCAGGGACATCAGCAACGCCTTGCCTAGCCCTGAACCCCGATATTCCGGCATGACGTAGAGGTCTTCTAGGTAGAGCCCATGGACGCCTTCCCACGTTGAGAAGTTTCGAAAGTACAGGGCGAAACCGACTACCTCGTGATGGCTCTCGGCCACCAGCGCGTACGCGGCGGGCTGCGCCCCAAAGAGCGCGGCTCGAAGTTGTTCGGTGGTGGTCTTCACCTCGTGTGCCGCCCGCTCGTAAGTCGCCAAGTCGACGATCAGCTTGCGGATGCGCTCGAGGTCGGATTCTCGCGCCTCACGTACGGCAGGATGCATCGACCCATCCTCACACCACGGTTCAGCCTGGTCGGCGTGCGCCCGCGTAGGGCATGTAACTCATCTTGATGTAGGACACCGTCTCGCCCGGACGCGGTGCATGGATCACCTTTGCCGTTGCCCGCGTAGAGCCCCACATGGCTAATGCCTCGGTAGAAGAAGACCAGGTCCCCGTTCCTGAGCTCGGACTTCGAGATCTTCTTGCGAATGCGGTACTGCTGTCCGGCCGAATGCGGGAGTTGGCGCCAGCCGCCTGCCAGGCCTTCATCGTTAGACCGGAGCAGTCCCAACTACTGGGCCCCGCTCCGGCGTACGCGTATCGATCACCGAGCTGCTTCTAGCATCTGCAGCGGAGAATCGGCCATTGACGGTGGTGGCAAAGCCGGCCTTGTGCAGCAGACATTCCATCGCCTTTGCTTCGGCCCCATCTGTCTAGCGGTTCCCCGAAACTGCCGGCATCGGCACGTTATCAAATCGAGACATTTACCACTACTACCGTGCGAAATTATCTCGGTTCTATTACGGCTCGCAACTGGCTGGCCGGCTCCCACGACCCAAGAACTCTGGATTTGGCTGTCACTTTGGCCGGTCGGTACAGTGTTGGCTGCCGAAGACCGCTGGCTGGTCGAGCACGCATGCTCGATCCGAAGTGTCCGTACGAGAGCACGGGCGGCCCGCGCAGGTGAGTCAAGAGTGTGGTGGGGGGACAGCTTCGTCCTCCTGATATGCCCTTTGCCGCCCGCGCAAAGGGCTTTCTCATCTCTACGGCCAGCCAGGTGCCTTTTCGGTAGCGCTTCAGATCGGGCGCTCGACGAAGTGGAGGTGAAAATGGCGAGGTCGGACAAGATAGCGGCCGTCGCTGAGCTGACCAACAGGTTCTCCAGCTCAGCCGGCGTGGTGTTGACCGAGTACCGCGGACTCTCGGTAAAGGCTCTCAGGGAGCTGCGCCGATCGCTGGGTGATGAGGCCAGCTACTCCGTTTCGAAGAACACGCTGACCACAATCGCCGCACGCGAAGCCGGCGTCGATGTGCTCGAGGAGCATCTCGTCGGACCGACGGCGATTGCTTTCATCGACGGTGACCCAGTCGTCGTGGCCAAGGGTCTGCGTGACTTCGCACGGGCAAATCCGCAACTCGTGATCAAGGGCGGCGTGCTTGACGGGAAGTTCATGTCGCCCGATGAGGTCAGGAAGCTGGCCGATCTTGAATCCCGTGAGGTGTTGCTCGCGAAGGTTGCAGGAGCCTTGCAAGGGGTCCTACAACAGGCCATCTCGCTGGTGTCAGCACCGCTTTCTGAAGCAGCCCGGCTGTTCGCTGCTCTGGAGCAGGCTGCAACTGAGAACCCCTCGCTCTTGACCGCAGCGCGGGAGACAACCGGGGAACCGACCAACTCCCAACTCGCGGCCGAGGCCACTGCGGAGCCAACCAACGAAGAGCTGGCGGCCGAGGTCACCGGAGAACCCAGCAACGAAGAACTTGCCGTTACGGCGGCACCACCCGCAGCGTCAGCTGCACAGGAAGCGGGCGAGATGCCCGTGGCAGAACCACTGGCAGCACCTGCTGCGGAAGACAACTAGGAAGGACGCCCAATCATGGCGAAGCTCAGCACTACCGAGCTCCTTGACGCTTTCAAGGAGTTGACCTTGATCGAGCTCAGTGAGTTCATCAAGGAATTCGAGACCACCTTCGGGGTGACCGCAGCCGCTCCGGTAGCGGTTGCCGCGGCAGCTCCGGCCGCCGGCGGCGGCGAGGCCGCCCCCGCAGAGGAAGAGGCCAGCGACGAGGTCGACGTCATCCTCGAGGCTGCCGGCGATAAGAAGATCCAGGTGATCAAGGAGGTGCGCTCGCTCACCAGTCTCGGTCTCAAAGAGGCCAAGGACCTGGTTGAGGCTGCCCCCAAGGCCGTTCTGGAGAAGGTCAACAAGGAGACCGCAGACAAGGCCCGCGAAGCTCTGGAGGCTGCTGGCGCCAGCGTCTCCTACAAGTAACTGACACTGGACGGGTGGGCTGCAGAATGCGGCCCACCCGTTCTTCGTGGAGGACGGATCAGGCGCGAAGCCGCGGCAGGTCCCAGTCCTCATTGCGGGTACGCAGCACTTGAAGCGCGACGTAGCCACAGATCAGGGTGGTCATTCCCCAGCCGCCGAGGACGTCCAGCCACCGGCTGGGAACGATAATCGCTGCGACCAGGTGCACCGGCTGCGACAGCCCGAGTAGGATCGCCGCCCACAGCGGCAGCACCCGAGCTCGGCGCAGCGCGATGGCGGCGATGACCATGCCGAGGATGTGGACGACGACCCAGAACAGTCCGACAAACGTGGCCATGGCGGTACTTCCGAGCTGGTTGGATAAGGTCACCATCTGGTCCACCGAGTAACCGTGGGTGCTCATCACCCATGCGAGGTAGTCCGAGGGACCCGCCGAATCCCACATCGCGTACGCGAAGAATGCCGGTATGGTTCCCAGAGCCGCCAGCACGGGCGCGCCGCGGCGCGCAACGTATCCCAAGCCCAGCACGGTGATGAGCATGAACGGAAGGACCGGCAGCCCGATCCAACCCATCACTTCCATGGTCTTCGGATGGGCCGCGATGTTGGCAGCAATCGTCGCGTCATCCTGAGAGGTCCAGTAGGGCATGATCGCGCGGGCGAAGGTCACCAGCAGGGGGCCGATGGGAAGCGCTAGAGCGAGGCCGACCCGCCAGAACGTACGTGGATCGCGTGCGGTGGCGGTCTCGGTTTGCGCTTGCGACGAAGTGGACTTGCTGCCGATCAGGGTCATGATCAGTCCTTTCGGTGAGTAGGTTCCTTCACCGTGTCGTGCGGAGGCCTGTATTCGCATCGGCGCCAGCCCCGAAGGTCGGCCTACGGGCCAGTACGCGCAGGGCTGCGTGCCAGCACTGATGCACAGCTGGCCAGCCGAGACCTACGCTGACGAGCATGACCCGAGTACGCGCGGTCACCGCAGTACTGACCGGGCTCACCGTGCTGGCAGTAGTTGCGGGCATTGTGACCGCGGTGAAGCTGCCGACCGGCTCATGGTTGGTCTGGTTCTTGCTGGCCGTTCTCATTGGCGCGATCAACGCCGGGCTCGCTGTATTCGTCGCCTGGAAGGCGGCAGACAACTGGTGCGCCGTTGTGCTGGCTCTGGCCGGGTGCTGGATGTGCGCCTCGGCGACGTCAGACGTGTCGCAAGCGGGTTTCTCGACCGGATCAGCACCGCCGAGCCCTTGGGTGATCGCGCTGACTCAAGGCACCTGGATGCTCTACTACCTGCCGCTGGCCTGGCTGATGTTGATCTTTCCGACGGGCCGGGTGCTGACGTCCCGCTGGCGGGCGG
>DATCXA010000152.1:0-5282 GCA_036566085.1 Propionibacteriaceae bacterium | reverse complement strand
CTAGTCGAGCGCGGGCACCGTGTCACCCTCTTCGCGGCGCCAGGCACGAAGTGCTCGGCAACTGTGCACGAGATCGCCCAGCCTTACGGGGTACGCGAAGTCGGTTCGGTACCGTTTGAGACCGACTACGTAGCCCGATTCTTTGACAGGTTCCGGCAGGGCGCCGAACAAGGCCGGACTTTCGATATCGTGCACGACCATTGCGGACTCAGCGTGATCGCCATGGCGGACTGGATCCCAATGCCGGTCGTCCACACCATGCATTGGTCGTTCAACCGCAAGATCGGCGACGTATACGCCCAGTACGCCGATCGCGCCCACCTGGTGGCAACCAGCGAAGCCCAAGTCGCAAGCGTCCCACCGAACGTGCGCCTTGCCGGGATGGTGCCGGATCCAGTCGATCTTCGCGATTGGCCGCTTCAGCCCAATAAGCAGAACTACCTGTTGTGGAGCTGGCGATTCGAACCGCTCCATGGCGCCCACGAAGTCATATCCGCGGCTCGAGGGTCGGGGGTGCCGCTGATCTTGTGCGGTCCGGTACGGCGTGATCAGGAGCGCTGGTTCGGCACAGAGATCGCGCCTTACTTGGACAACGATCAGGTGCGCTATCTCGGCGAAGTCAGCGACGACCGTTGGCGCCAGCTGATCATGGATGCCCGCGGCCTACTGATTCCGTCCGGCGTCAACGATGCATATCGGAGCGACATCGTCCACGCTCTTGCCGCCGGTACGCCTGTGATCGCCAGTGATGGTGGCGCCGCCACTGAAATCCTGCAGCCCGGTATCAATGGCTATCTGGCCAGCGGCGAAGAAGCATTGACCGCCGCCATGGCGGCCCTCGACAAGCTGGATCCCAGCGATTGTCGAGAATCGGCAGCGACGCGGCACGGCCTGGATGCCGCGGTAGCGCGCTATGAAGCGATCTACCACCGCGTCGCTGGGCATCGAGAGCGTCGCCGGTCCCAGGTGACCTGGCGAGACAGCCGGTCCGAACTCATCTTCTCTGCACAGCATCGCCGACCGAGGCGATATCGCATCGGCCGCTGACAGCCGGTCGATGGATGATGCTGGGACGACAGAAGCGCCAAGATCAGGAGAAGAAATGATCAACTACGAGCTGGACGGCAAGGTCGCAGTGATTACTGGAGGTGCCTCCGGTATTGGCCTCGCCTGCGCCCATGCAATTGCCCGGTCAGGTGCGGCGGTATGCCTGTGGGACCTCGCGGCCGATCCGCTGGCGGCGGCAGTCACCGAGCTGGAGCAGTACGGGCAGCCGACGCGTACGGCGGTCGTTGACGTCTCCGACTCCGGACAGGTCAGTGCGGCAATGGAGACCGTTACTAGCGATCTTGGTCGCGTCGACATCGTCGTTGCCAATGCTGGGATCGGCGGGGAGATGAAGCCGACGGCAGAGTACAGCGACGAGTCCTGGCATCGAGTGATCGGGGTGAACCTCGACGGCGTCTTCTACACCCAGCGCGCCGGCATCCAGGCGATGAAGCGCAACGGCGGTGGCTCAGTGATCAACATGGCGTCCATCCTGGGGATGGTCGGTTTCGCCATGTCCAGCGCGTACGTCGCCGCCAAGCACGGGGTTCTGGGCATGACCAAGGCGGCGGCCTGGGAACATGCCGCCGATGGCGTACGCGTCAACGCCGTGGGACCCGGTTTCATCATGACGCCCCTCCTGGAGGAGAACTTGGACCAGGCGGCAATGGAGTACCTGGCCAGCCAGCATGCTCTGCAGCGATTGGGCAAGCCCGAGGAAGTAGCCGAGCTCGTGGCCTGGCTGGGCAGTGATGCATCTTCGTTCGTTACGGGCACCTATTACGCGGTGGATGGGGGATACTTGGCCCGCTGAGCATCATCCTGCTCAGTTAGATCTGGTGAGATCCGCGTCGAGCAGACACCGGCGCGGATCTAGCTAGCCGCTATGTGAGGGCGGGCGGCCCTGTCTCGTCAGTTGGCCCTGTCCCAGTTGGCCCCGTCCCAGTTAGCACTGTCGTGCCGGACAGCGGATGGATCGAAAGCGTCTCATATCGAGCACGCCTGTTCTCGCCGGCACCCAGATGAGACCGTACGAGAGCTACCGCATCGGCGGTCCAGGTAGGGCCTCGATAGGTTCCAAGCGCCGCGACGTACGGCTTGAGGTCTGTCGGCTTCGGTGCTCGAGCCAAGGTCAGATGCGCCCTGAAGCGACCTTCGTCCGCGGACGCGCCAACTCGTCGGCCAGCGACGGCGGCTGAGCGAGCCAGCGCACGCATTGGCGCAAGGTCGCCTTCGCACCCAATCCAGAGGATTCGCTTGCTGAACTGTCCCGAGCCTGCAAGTGCGAGAGACAGCATCGGATACTTCTTCGCTGTACGGGTCAGCCTCGACTTCAGGTCCGGCACGCGCGCGTCTTCGACTTGGCCGTAGAACGCCAGGGTGAGGTGCCAAGAGTCCGACGTCGTCCATCGCAATGCATCGTCCCGATCGGGGCCGACCGCCGCATCCAGATGGGCTTTGACATCCGGGGGTATCAAGATGGCCGCGAACAACCTCACTGAGTCGCCAGGACTACCGGGTCGCGGAATTCAGTCTCATGCCTTTGTACCTACCATGATCCGGGTGCCCGCGTTGCAGGAAAGGTGACACCAGTAAGTACGGCGTCAGGCGACGGGGTGGGCCCTTGACGGTTACGCCGCCCTTACGAGGGATCGTTTCCGAGCACCAGCGTCGAAAGGACCGTCCCGCTTGCGCTGCGAGGGTTTGTTTTGCAGCAGAAGCGTCAGAAGGACCGCCCCTATCGCGTCAACGTGCAGTTGCTCGAGGGTCTGCTGGGTCTGCGCGCGACGTACGACGATCTTGAACCGACACTGTGGCCGACGGATCGGTGCAGGACTTGCTCCTGAGATTGCTGCTCTAAGGACTCATGCCTCGCAGCTCAGCCCAGAGCGGTGAAAGCCCGGCTGAGGCGCCGGAGTCTCGGATAGCCACGAGCTGCTCCCACACCGGAGACTCCAGAAGCACATCGGGCTCGATAGAGATCGAGCGGTCCATATACTCCTGCGGCGGCGTCTGCGGATCCGGCCGCAGGAGATACGGCTCCTCCTCCGGGTACGCGTCCTTGAGGATTGTGGATGCTTGACCGACCCCGACGATGATCGCGGTGCCGGTCGGCGCAGTGTTGACGAGCAGTACCACCAGGTCGGGCCGCCGCCGGCGCAGAATCTCCACAACCTTGTACACGTCGCCGGTCCATGGCTCGGTCTTGCGATCACGAGCCGCCTCGAGCCCATTGCGTGGCAGTACGTCGTCGATCACAACCACGCCGGTATCGGCCATGAAGGGCTCGATATTGATGAAATCGCGCAGTGCGAAGTCCGACAGGTGCATGCCGTCGATGAAAGCAAGATCAACTGGCACGCCATCGAAATGTGCCAGAGGCTCGTCGCCTGCGAAGAAGTCATCGCTGGTGGCCTTGATCAACTGGACGTCGCAGTGAATCGGATTGTCGATCTTGAAGACCGGGTCCACACCGATGGAACGGCAACGCGACAGCACCATGCTGCGTCCGGTCCTGATGCCGATCTCCAAGTACGTTCGAGGCCGGGTTTTCTTGTGGAGTCCTTCGAGTAACTCATGGCGGGTCATCATCGGCTCCGGATGAGGTACGAACGGGTCCGAAGGCTGCCAACGAGACGGCTTCGCGGCTGGTCGGGACTTGGGAGCGGCCGGTGCGGCCAAGGGCTTGGCAGCTGGCTTTCGCACGACTGGCTTTGTCGGCTCCTCCATCGCTAACCGCTTCGCTAGTGCGTTACGAGCTCGTCGTTCCGCCTGGCGAATCCGGTTCGTGCGCTCGCGGCCGATGGCCGACTCGAGCATCGAGCCCACCGTGCTGCGAATGCCCATGCGTGCTCCCTCGAAGATGTGACGTGGCCCCATTATGGCTGCGCCCGTCCAACCGCTGGCCGTTGCCGATCCGCAATCCGTACAGTGGGTCACCAAGCACCGCCTGCCAGAGTGCAATTGATTGAGGAGGTCCGATGCTGTTGGTGCCCAAGCAGTTGCAGCGGGTTGGAATGACAGGCACTGTGCCCTACTACGGGGGCCGATTTTCACCGGCGCAGGCCTACGCGGCATCTCATCCAACTGCGCCGCCGCCCTCTTTCGCCGATCCCATGACGGCGGGTGGGGCCTTCGTTCGCGCACCCGTACCGACAGCCGGCCAGTCGGCACCACGCGCGTCTGCAGCGAGGCACCAACCTGACGCGGAGTCGGCACTCCAGTATCTGCTGAATAGCGGAGTGATTTCGCAGGCGGAGTTTCAGCAGTTACGGGCTCGGGTGACGCAGTGAGCGGGCCGGTACAGGTCCTGGTTGTGGGCTTTGATCAGCCGAACTTTTCCGGTGAAGTGCTTGCGGAGTTCACACGGCTCAGAGACGCCGGAATCGTCCGCCTCGTTGACATGCTTGTCGTCTCTCGTACCGCCGAGGACACCTTCGAGGCTCTGGATTTAGCCGAAGGGCTGGAAGCCGATCTTGGTGAGGTAGCCGCGAGCATTTTGGGCCAGCCCGAGAATTCCGCCGCGACTGACAGGCAAGGGGCTGAGGTCGACACTGCCTCTACCTGGTCCCTCGCTGATGCGATACCGGTCGGCGGCACCGCCGCCGTGGCGCTTATCGAGCACACCTGGGCCGGTCCGTTGAGCGCGGCAATCCAGCGAGCTGGCGGCACGCTCCTAGAGGAAACCTGGTTGGCACCTGAGGACCGCGAGTTGCTCGAAGCCCTGATCGCCGAGCGCCAAAGCTGATAGAAAGGCTCCTGGCCGACGGGCCGCCCACATTCCGAGGAGGATCTGATGTCAACCCCGAACGCTCGTGAGCCGGTCCCGGGTAAGCGGGTCGCCATCGACGCCCCGCGGCTCTGGGGCGGAGGCCTGGCAACAGCGGTGGTCGCGGCCTTGGTCGCGGCCGTTGGTGTGTTGGTCTGCCGGGACCTGTTGCACGTCAAGCTCGTGGAGCCGCCCCTGCTTGAGATCACCAATTCATTTGCCGGGAACTATGCCATCACGGCGTTCATCGCCGCCCTAGTGGCAACCGGGCTTGCGCACCTGCTTTCCGTGGTCACACCGCGCCCTCGAATTTTCTTCGGCTGGATTGTTGGCCTCGTCACGGTCGTCACGATGGTGTTGCCGTTCGCGTTGGAGGGCAACCTCAAAGGAAAGATCTGCGCTGCGTTGATCAACATGGTGATCGGCCTGTGTATCGCGAGCCTGCTGTCGGCCGTGCTCTCTCGGA
>DATCXA010000146.1:0-13111 GCA_036566085.1 Propionibacteriaceae bacterium | reverse complement strand
CTGGCCGAGCCGCGCCGGTTGACACTCGCGAGCGTGCTCGTCTCCGGCTCGACCCTGCTGCTGCGCTACCGCCGCTGACCTCTCCTTCCAGGCCCGCGATCGGGGATGGTCGCTCGCGCACTTTCGGGCGCGGTGTGCGGGGTGGTCGCCGCATCAGCGGACTCAGCGGCTTGGTCCTGGGGTACAGCCGGGGAGTCGATCGCCCGCGCCAGAAATTCACATAGGTGAAAACTAGTTTGCGTACAAGAATTTTGTGGATAGAGTGGCGTCACGCAGGCTCATCACCCATCACTAAGGAGGTAGAAATGCATCGAAGAAAGACATTCATCGCTGTCGCCGTCGCCATGGCGACCTTGACGGCTATGACAGCGTGTGGCACTGCCAATGACGGTACGTCGCCCGACTCCAACCCTGGCGAACGCCCTTCGGGGACTCTCACGGTGGCACACTGGGACTTCCTGGCCCCCGCATACGGCGAGAAGATGCAGGAAACGATCAAGGCATACGAGAAGTTCAACCGGAATGCGAAGATCGAGACCGTAGGAATCGTTCGCGCAGACTATGAGACGAAACTCAAGATCCAGCTGTCATCGGGTGGTGGCCCGGATATCTTCACGATGGCGGACACCTTCCTCCCGGAGGTCGCACAGGCCGGCAAGCTCCTGCCCCTCAACGACGTGTTCTCGAAAGAGGTCAAGTCGACCCTCAACTCCACCAACGATGGCGGAGTCTGGAGGGACCAGCAACTGGCCATCACCTGGCAGATCGCGCCTTACGCATTCCTGTGGAACAAGGACGTCCTCGAGGCCGCCGGAGTGAAGCCCCCGACGACCCCTGAGGAGCTCGTCGCGGCGGCAGTGGCGATCAAAGAGAAGACGGGCATCACCGGATTCGCAGTGCGCAGCCGGCTCGCCGAGGAGACGCCCTGGTGGGTCGACTTCAACAACTGGCCTCAGGGCTTCGGTGGCGGCTGGTCGGATGGCGCCCAGCTCACCATCGACAGCCCGCAGAACGTCGCGGCGCTTACCGCGTTCAAGGCCGTCTATGACTCCGGAGCGTTCGCGGTCGGAGACGACGCGTCCACCTTCCGGACCAAGTTCAGCGAGGGTCAGCTGGGGATGATGATCGATGCGACCGGTTCGCCACCCGCAATGATCAGCGAGAAGGTCCCGTCCACGTCGATCATGTCCTCGGCTCTGCCGTTCCCCGAGAAGGGCACAAGCCAGGTGGGCATCTTCTTGGGAATCAACGCGAACACGAAGAATGCCGCCCTCGCGAAGGACTTCATGAACTGGTTCGTCTCGAAGGACACCCAGCAGGCGATTTCCGAGATCGTGGGGAACACCTCGACGGTGGCCACCGAGACCACAGTGGATCCGGCGTTCCTGACGGCCAATCCCTGGGCCCAGGCCTACCGGGACAACGGTGCCTACGCTCACAGCTCGGTGATCGCCGGCTTCGAAAGTGTGACCCCGCAGATCAGGCACGTCGTTCTCAGCTGGATCGAGAAGGTGCTCCTGGAGGATCTCGACCCGAAACAGGCGTTGTCGAGTGCTGCGAAGGAGCTCAAGTGACGGCACGTCGGGCGGCTGACTAGTTGAACCCGGGGCAGGGGCAGCTCGCCTGAGCGTGCCCCTGCCCACCAATTGATGCGACACGAGGAGGTGAGACCGTGACTGTTCTCTCGATGGAACCGCGTCGGCGGCCAGCTCGCAAACGCTCGCGGGCAGCGCACTGGGCTCCCTATTACTTTGTCGCCGCCGCCGCACTGTACCTGATGTTCTTCACCGCGATCCCGATGCTGCGTGGACTGTGGTTCAGCGTTACCGACAGCAATCTGCTCAACCCTGACGGTGGGGCCTTCATCGGAGTTGAGAACTACCAGCGGCTGCTGTCCGACGACAAGTTCTACTCTTCCCTGGCCACGACATTGCTCTACACCGCTGGCACGGTTGTTGGATCGCTCCTGCTTGGTTCCATCGCCGCCGTCGCGATCAACGACCGCATCCGAGGCCGCGCCTTCTTCCGCGCCGTGCTGACCATCCCCTGGGCGGTTCCCTCGGTCGCTGTCGTACTCGTCTTTATCTGGATCTACAACGTCGACAGCGGTGTTGCGAATCAGGGCCTCCGCGCGCTGGGCATCGGAGAACAGGGCTGGTTGATCGATCCGAAGCTCGGGCTTCTCGCCGTCACGATGGCGAGTGTGTGGAAGGTCTTCCCGTTCGTCATGCTCGTGGTGCTCGCCGCGCTCCAGAGCGTTCCGGCGGAGTTGAAGGAGGCCGCGCGAGTCGACGGCGCCGACGCCCTCAGCATCTTCAAGGCGACTGTCCTGCCGCACCTTCTCCCGACCGTGAGGGTCGTCGCCCTCCTGATGACGATCTGGTCGATCCGGCGATTCGAGATCATCTACCTTCTTACCGGTGGTGGCCCGATCAACTCCACCAATACCATCGTCATCAGCGTGTACCGGGAGGCATTCCAGAATTCCAACCTGGGCAGGGCGGCCGCGCTGGGGATCCTGGGTCTCTGCCTGTCAATGGTCGTCACGGTCGTCTATTTCATCTTCGATCGTCGGGAATCAAGAAAGGACTCGGCATGAGTGCCCGTCGCCGTATGCCACCTGTAGGACGGTGGATCGTCGTCCTGGTCGTCGTCGTGATCGCGGCCTTCCCGGTGTATTGGATGTTCAATACCTCCTTGACTCCACGGGGTGAACTCTTCACCGGTCAGCCTCTCGTTCCCGATCTGTCCAAGGCAGGCGAGATGTTCGCCGTATTCGGCAGCGAAGTCCCGATCTTCCACTGGCTGGGCAACAGCGCGGTTGTCGCCATCGGGACGACCGTGACCAGTCTGCTCATGGCGCTGCTCACCGCCTATGGGCTCTCGCGCTACAGATTCCGGGGAAGCGGGGTTCTTGGGTTCGCACTCTTCGCCACCCAAATGCTCCCCGAAGCCCTCCTCATCGTTCCTCTGTATGCGCTCTTCGCCACGCTCGGATTGCTCAACGGGCTACTGGGGCTGGTTCTCGCGAACACGGCGTTCGTCATGCCGGTCGCCGTGTGGATCATCAAGTCCGCCATGGACTCCGTCCCCTACGAGATCGAGGAGGCGGCGAGAGTCGACGGGTGTCCGCGGTTTGTGATCCTGCTGAGGATCACGATTCCGCTCACCGCTCCTTCGATTGCGGCGGCGGCGGTCATTGTCTTCTTCGACGGCTGGAACGAATACCTCTTCGCATCGACGTTCATCCAGGACGCCACCATGTGGACCGCCTCGGTCGGGCTCTCCTCGTTCATCGGAGAGTTCATCACCCCGTTGTCCACCGTCTTCTCCGCAGCGATCGTCTTCACCCTGCCCGCCATCGGGTTCTTCCTCCTCGTTCAGCGACACATTGTGAGCGGGCTCACCGCCGGCTCCGTGAAGGGATAACGGATGCCTGCCCTGACGTTCTCAGCCGTAAGCAAGTTCTTCGGCGGCGTAGAGGTCATCAAGGACTTCACCGCGGCGATTCCGGACAAGGAGTTCCTGGTTCTGCTGGGACCGTCCGGCTGCGGGAAGTCGACGATGCTCCGGATGATCGCCGGACTCATCGACATCACCGATGGCGAGCTGAGGTTCGATGACCAACGGGTCAACGAGCAGGATCCGAAGGAGCGCAACGTCGCCTTCGTATTCCAGTCGTACGCCCTCTACCCGCACCTGACCGTTCGGGCGAATATCGCCTTCCCGCTCCTCATGGGCAGATTCCGCTGGTGGCAGCACATTCCGGGAATCGGCATGATCGCCCAGAGAACCGCCATGAAGGATCCGGAAGTGGCGTCGAAAGTGGCCGAGATCGCCGAGACCATGGAGCTCACCCCCCTGCTGAACCGTCGGCCGAGGACATTGTCCGGCGGGCAGCGGCAACGGGTTGCCCTTGCCCGTGCGCTCGTCAGGGATCCATCGATCTATCTTCTGGACGAGCCGCTCTCGAATCTTGACGCGAAGCTGCGAGCTCAGATGCGTGTGGAGATCTCCGCTCTCTACGAGCGGGTCGGGAAGAGTTTCGTCTACGTCACCCACGACCAGGTTGAAGCCATGACGATGGGGACACGCATCATCCTGCTCGACGGCGGAGTCATCCAGCAGGACGGCACCCCTAAGGAGATCTACGACCGACCGGCGAACACCTTCGTCGCCCGCTTCATCGGATCGCCGCCCATGAACCTCTTTCCGGCAACGCTTCGACAGGATGGTGTAGCGATCGCGGGGGGGCTGCTCCCCACCCACGATGGTCCGGCCGGACTGGAACCAGGGCAGGAGTTCACTCTCGGAGTGCGGGCGGAGAAGATCCGACTGTCCCCGGCCGGCCCGGGTCTATCGGCGCGCGTCGCAATCGTGGAAAGGCTCGGCGCGGAGACCATCGTCGGGTTCCGCTGGGGGAAGTCGATGTCGGAGAAGCTCGGCTCTTCGGTCGCCCGTGACCTCTACTACGCGCGGATTCCTGGGGAGGTGGATCTGGTCGTGGGAAGTGATTGCGCTGTGGACATCGGAATGGAAAACGCCTCATGGTTCGACAAGGAGTCCGGTGAGCGGCTGACGTCACGAGCCGGTGCAACGGTCGCCGGCGGAGCAGGGCTCTGATGCCGAGGACAGTGGTGATCAGCGGCGGTGGCACCGGTATCGGCCGTGCGAGCGCGGAATGGTTCTCCGCCGCGGGGGACATGGTGTGGGTCATCGGTCGCCGCACTGCACCACTGGAGGAGACTGCCGCAGCGCTCGGCCCCCTGGCGCGGATCGTGGTCGCCGATGTCTCGACGGCCGAGGGCGCCGAGAGGGTTCGAGAGGCACTGGCGGGATCGCCCGTGGATGTGATCGTCGCGGCCGCGGGCGGGACGCCCGCGACTCTTCCGCACGGGCTGGCCGAGACCGCACGGGTGTGGGACGGTGACCTGAAGCAGAATCTGATGTCCGCGGTGCTGCTCGTCGAGGCATTGCGCGGCCTGATTGCGCGTCCCGATGGGCGGGTGATCGGCCTCGGCTCCATCGGCGCCCAGCTGGGCAGTGGCTACAGCGGCTCCTACGGCGCGGCGAAGGCCGCGCTGCATGCGTGGATCTACTGGCTGGCGCAGGACCTCGGCTCCGAGGGGATCACCGCGAATCTCGTCCTCCCCGGCTACATCCCGGATACCGAGTTCTTCGGCGATCGGCGCAACCCCGAATTCGACGCGGTGCGCGCGGAGAAAAGCGTGCTTCGGCGTGCGGGCACCCCTGAGGAGGTGGCCGCGGCCATCGGATTCCTTGCGTCGTCGGATGCGGGCTATATCACCGGCCAGTTGCTGGGCGTCAACGGGGGCATGGTGCTCGGCCGATGAGCTCCCCCTGGAGCGACGATTCGGCGGGTGACGTCGGCCGCGATCGCGGCCGCGCGGAGGAGTCGGACGGCATTCCCGATCTGTTCGTCGCGGGACGCGGGGACGGCGCCGGGGACGGCCTGCATCACTTCAGCCGGCGCGACGGCGTGTGGCGCGGTCGGCTGGTCGGTCCCGCCGACGACCTCGCCGCGCTGTGCTGGCATCCGACGCTCCCGGTGGTCTATGGGCTCTCCGGTCTCGGTCGAGGTCGGCTTCATGCATGGGGGGTCGATGGGGTGCCGACCCGGGCTGCGGTGGAACTCGCCGCGATGGACTGCCTGGGCGACATCCCCTGCGACCTCGCTGTCGATCCCTCCGGCACGATTCTCGTTGCGGCGAATTTCGGCTCAGGGACCCTGTCGATCTGGCACCTCGATTCCGCGGGGGTTCCTCTCGACGCCGGTGCCATGATTCAGCTGAGTGGCAGATCCGAATCCGGGCTGCCTTCGCAGGCCGGCCCGCATCCGCATCAGGTGGTGTTTCACGATGGTTCGCTCTCGGTGCCGGACTACGGAACCGATCTGATCAGGCAGTTCACGGTGGACGTTTCGGCGCCGGGGCCCGCCGCGCTGCGGGAGCGCGCGGGAACTCCGACTCCGGCAGGAACGGCACCCCGGCACCTGGTGCTGCTGCCGGCGGCCGGGTCCGGTTCGACTGCCAGGGTGGCGGTGAGCGGTGAGCTCGGCTCCACCGTGCTCACGGGCGTTCTGGACGCCACCGGGTCGGCGTGGGCCGAGGTGCCCGGGACCGAGCACACCGGGCCTGCCCGTTCGAGGCACGAACGCAACTACCCGGGGGACATCAAGCTGGGCACGGATGGACGTACGATCTATTTCGCGAATCGCGGGTACGACACGGTGTCCGTGTTCGATGCCGGTGGGGAGGCCCCGGTGCCGATCGTCGAGATCGACTCCGGGGTCGCCTGGCCTCAGCATCTCCTGGTCGAGGAGCGGTGGTTGCTCGTCGCCGGCTGGGACAGCTCCGCTGTGGTGGCCCTGCCACTGGCCGGCGGTGTCCCCGGAGAAGCGCAGCACCTCTTCGACTGTCATGGCGCGGGATGGCTGCTCGCCGACCGGAGAAGAGTCTCAGCCGGCGAGTGATTCAGATAGCTGAACTTTAGTTTTCTGTTACTGTGTTGCCATGTACCAACGGTGGGCAGGCGGGCTTCCGCAGATTGAAGGCGGGCCAGAGCCGACGGATGCTCTGGTGCTCACGGGCGGTCTTGTCATCGACCCGGGGTCGGAATCGTTGGTGAGGTCTGATGTAAGGGTGTCTGAGGGCCGTTTCGCGGAGTGCGCTCCGACGAGAGGTGGCGACGAGGAGATCGACGTCGCGGGGCTCATCGTCACCCCTGGTCTCGTAGACCTGCACACCCATGTGTTCCATGGTCAGGATCTCGGGCTGGTGCCGGATGACCTGGCCTTCCGGTCCGGAACCACGACGCTGATCGATGCGGGAAGCGCCGGTGGACACCTGTTCGACGCGTTCCGCAGGAGCAGCGTCGACGGCAGTGCCGCACGAGTGCGCGCATTCCTCAACATCTCCTCCATCGGCACGACCAGCATTCGGCTGAGTGGTGAGCTGAGGCGGCTCGAGTACTCCGACATCGAGGTCGCCGTCTCATGTGTCGAACGGAATCGGGATCTCATTCTGGGTGTCAAGGTCCGCGCCTCGGATGATGTCGGCGGTGCCAATGCGCCCGAGGCGCTCCGGCGCGCGAGAGAGGCCTCCGACAGAGTGGGTCTCCCGCTCATGGTCCATCTCGGACCGGCGCCTGCCGACATCGATGAGATCGCCGACACCTTGCGGGCCGGCGACATCCTCACGCATGCCTTCACGGGATGGCCGGACAATTCGGTGGTGTCCGAGGGCGGGCTGAGACGGTCCGTGCGCGCCGCGAGAGACCGCGGAGTGCTCCTGGACATCGGTCACGGGATGTCGGGGTTCAGTGCAGAGGTGGCAAGAACGATGGTGGCGCTGGGGGAGTACCCCGACACCATCAGCACCGACCTTCACGCGTACTCCCGTGCGCAGGTGGTCGACCTTCCGACGGTCCTGTCCAAGTTCATCGCACTGGGAATGACGGTGGAGCAGGTTCTGGTGCGCGCAACCCTGGCACCGGCCAGAGCAGTCGGTCTCGCCGATGCCGGCGTGGGAGGCATGCGGATCGGCGCACCGGCCGACCTTGCGGTGTTCCGGTTGGAGTCCGGGCCCGTCCGTTTCGACGATGGCTTCGGCAACCACTTCTCGGGGACACAACGTCTCGTGCCGGTCTTCACCATGATGAACGGACGGGTCGTCTTCGACCGATTGCGCGGCGAGGCGACTTCAGCGCGGAGGTGAGGTCGGATGTGGCGGTGAACACGACCCTGACCGGCGCGCGCCCGGATCACGACCGGAACTCGAGAACCCGAATGCCGGATCGCAACACCTTGTCGGAGAGGCGCGACCATGGTAGAAATATACAAACATGTACCTCGGTTCAGGTATGTGAAACTTGATTGGAGATCCGAATGTCACACACCGGCCCGGTTTCAGGTACCAGCCCCTTGAACTCGATGTTGTCACGCCGAACGATGCTGCGGGGTGCACTGGCCGCAGGCATCGCCATTCCGGCCTTGAACGCTTTGGCGGCATGCTCGACCGCTCCCGCCGGCCCCGCGTATTCCGGCGCGCTGTCCATGACGGCGTGGGAAGCGTATCCGGACCAGATTCGTGCAAATCTCGCAGCCTTCACGACGCAGACGGGTGTCAAAGTCGACCTCGCGCTGATCCCCAATGTCGGCTACGTCTCTGCGCTGCAGACGAGGCTGCTCGGTGGAGACTCGCCTGACCTGTTCTACAACTTCGCCTATGCGTCCACCAAGTACGCTGACCAGGGATGGGCCGCCGAGCTCAACGACTACGACGGGGCAGAGGACATGATCGCGGACATGTTCCCGTCATCTCGGGGCCTGTACCAGATCGAGGACGGGCGCATCATCAGTGCCCCGTATTTCTCCGCGGCCTACTCCGTCTTCTACAACCGCACTCTCGTCTCGGGCGTCGGTGGCGATGGCGCGCCGAAAACGAAGGATGAGCTCTACACCCAGTGCGAGAAGCTCAAGGGCCAGGGTGTCAGCGCACCGTACGGCGCCTACTGGATCAAGGGGTTCTGCGAGGAATACCTCATCAACTACCTGCTCGCGGAGGGAATCACGCCGTTCGACGAGAAGGGCGCCCCGGTCTTCGCCGATGACTCGAAGACGAAGGGCATGCTCGAGTGGTGGAAGGCGATGTATCAGGACGGTATGACCTCGGACGGCATCCTGACCGCCGACCCAGGAGTGCACGTCACGAACATGGCACAGGGCACCTCCGCCTTCTTCGAGCTGCACCACTACTTCCTCAAGGAGATCCGGGTGGCTGACGGCCCCGAGTCGGCGAACGTCGACATCTCCTACCGGAGCCCCGGCGCGAAGGGGACCTCCCTCCAGATCGGAGAGGTCGTACAGATGGGAGCGGGGCTCGAGGGCGAGCGCGCGAAAGACGCGTGGAAGCTGCTCAAACACTACGGCTGGAAGGATGAGGACGGCGAATACTCGACCTTCATCTCCTGGGCGGAGCAGGCAGCACTGCTCGCGCCGTATCCGGCCCTGTTCAAGAACGAGAAGTTCCGTGCCGCCTTCCCCGAGTACTACGACATGGACAAGCTGGCGGATGCCTTCGAGAACAACACGGCGGCAGTTTCCGCTCGTGTGGCGCCGTGGTACCCGACATTCCAGACGAGCGTCGGTGATCGCATCCAGACCATGCTGATCAACGAGGCCTCGATCGAAGACACCATCGCCGGACTCGCGAAGGACGCGACCGACGCCGCGGCGGCATAATCGCCGATGGCTCAGAACACGTCTGCCCGCAGGCCACGCAAACACTCACCTCTGGTCAGGTCTGACCGCCGCTTCGGAGCACTCCTGGCGGCGCCGGCCCTCATCATCGTGATCGGGCTCATCGCGTGGCCTGCGGCGCAGACTGTCATCTACTCGCTGCAGGACGTCACCTTCCTGCGCTCCGGAAGCTGGAACAACTTCGAGAACTACGCGAAACTGTTCGCGAACTCGAAGTTCCTGGATTCGCTGGGATTGACGGCCGTGTATGCGATCGGATTCCTGGTGCTGTCCACCGGGCTCGGCTTGATCTTCGCACTGCTTCTCAACCAGGAGTTCCGTGGGCGATGGCTGGCGCGAGGGTTGCTCATTGTGCCCTGGGCTTTTCCGTGGGTCATGGTCGGCATCATCTGGAAATGGTTCGTCGATGGCGATGTCGGCGTCCTGAGGGCGCTCGTCGTCGACACCGGCCTCGCCGAGAGCTTCTCGTCACCGCTCGCGACCAAGAACGGCGCGGTGATCGTGTCGATCGTGGCGGCCGCGTGGCGGCAGTCTTCGCTGGCCGCCCTGCTCTTCCTTGCCGGGCTTCAGACGATGCCGCGCGAGATACACGAGGCGTCCCTCGTCGACGGCGCCAGCGTATGGCAGAGGTTCGTGACCATGACGCTGCCCTGGCTCAGGCCGGTGGTCGGCGTGGTCGTCATCCTGAACACGATCTCCGGGTTCATGCAGTTCGACGTGATCTGGGCTCTTACGCAAGGGGGGCCCGGCAATGCGACAACGGTGCTCTCGATCCTCCTCTACCAGCAGCTGTTCGTTGACACGAACCTGGCGTTGGCCTCCGCGACCTCGGTCGTTCTCGGCGGTGTCGCGCTCGCGATCGGATTCATCTTCGTAAAGCTCATGTACCGCTCCTCAGGGATTTCGGAGGCGGTTCAGTGAAGCGCTCACGCACGCAGTCGGCCGTCATCTACGGGACGTTCGCCGTCTTCCTGGTCTGGATACTGTTCCCGCTGTACTTCACCCTGTTGAGCAGTGTGATGACGCCGTCGGAGATCGGCTCCGTTCCGTTCCACTGGCTGCCGGAGCGGCCGACCCTGATCAACTACATCGCGATCTTCACCGGAAACAGCACCCCGTTCGGCGCCGGGAGCCAGGGAATCGTCTCGAGCACCGACGCGGTGGAGAGAATCCTTCCCGCGCTGGGCCGCAGTCTCGTCGTCGGCGCGGTCGTCGCACTGGCCAATGTGGTCATCGGGGGATTCGCGGGCTATGCGTTCTCCCGCTTCCCGTTCCGGGGAGCAAGCATCGGCTACTTCCTCCTGATCGCCTCGCGCGTCGTACCGGGGCTCGCGATCATCCTGCCCTTCTTCATTGTGTTCCGTCAGATCGGCCTGTTGAACACCACGAGTGGGCTGATGATCGCCTACATCGCATTCACCGTGCCTATTTCGGTCTGGGTGCTGAAGACCTACTTCGACACCGTGCCGGTCGAGATCGAAGAAGCCGCCATGATCGACGGTGCATCCCGACTCCGGTCGCTCGCGGTGATCGTCGCACCCCTGGCGAAGCCCGGGCTTATCGCGGCAGGCCTCCTCGCCTTCCTCGAAGCCTGGAGTGAGTTCTTCTATGCGCTCGTGCTCACCGACAGCCTCACCGCACCGCCGGTGGTGGCGAGCTTGCAGAGCCTGCAACAGTTCTCCTGGACGACACTCGCCGCGGCAACGGTTGTGACGGTGATTCCGCCCGTGCTGATCGCGATCGGATTCCAGAAGTACATCGTGAGCGGGCTGGCGGCTGGAAGCGTCAAGTAGTGGTGGGAACAGAATGAGCCTGAGGTTGTGCATCATCGGTGCGGGAGCCATGGGCGCCAGGATCGCTGAAGCGGCCGATCGCATCGACGGAGTCGAGGTCATTGCGGTCGTCGATCGCGATGCGGCCCGCTCGCGCGATCTTGCCGAACGATGGGGCGCGCAACACTTCTCCGGCATCGAGGAGCTGCCTGCCGCCCACGGTATCGATGCCGCGTACATCGGCGTTCCGCACGACCTGCATCGTGCCGCCTGCGTGCAGGCCATGAACCAGGGACTGCACGTGCTCGTCGACAAGCCGCTGTGCAATACACAGGTCGAAGCGGAGCAGATCCTGGCTGCTCGCGATGAGGCGGGGGTTCGGCTCATGGTCGGATTCAGCTACCGATACCGAGCAGAGTGGATCCAGGCCAGGCAACTCGTCAGCGCCGGCGCCATAGGAACTCCACGACTCGTCGTCGACACCCTCCTCGAAGCGAGTCAGGGAACGCCGGCCTGGTACTGGAGCGTCGAGGCCGGTGGCGGAGTGCTTCAGCTGCAGTCCCATCACTGCTTCGATCGACTCGCCTGGGTGCTGGGGGATTCCTTCACTTCGGTGAGCTGCCGGGTTTCGGGCGTGGAGGGCTTTGCGGAAGACACCGCGATCATCAACGGGTCGACGGCCGGTGGAGCGCTGGTGAGCATCGACATCGGGTTCGGCCGCGACTACTCGGCGCAACCGCGCCCCTCGACGGTCATCCAGGGCGACTCGGGCCAGATCGTCATCGATCACGGCCGCAGGCTCATCGTGGAGTCGGCTGAACTCGGTCAGAGGGAGTTCGATCACTCCTCCGACGATTGGCTGCATCGCGAGCTCTCGGAGTTCGCAGAGGTGTGCGCTGGGTCACGGCAGGACTACCCCGCCGGTGAAGACGGGAGAGTCGCGCTCGGGTGTGCCCTCGCTGCCGGCGATTCCGCGCGCGCGGACGGTACGCCTGTTGGCGTCCGCTGAAACCATGTCCTCCTATCTGAACCATCACGAGCCGAAGTAGTACGCTAACGCCATGAAGGATGATGTGCAGAGCGTGAAGTCGGCGCAGCGGACTCTCGAGATCCTCGAGGCCGTTGCGAAGCACCAGGACGGCGTGGGCTTCGTGGAACTTTCTGCCGAGCTGCCCTATCCGAAGAGCAGCCTGCACGGACTCCTGCAGACCATCATCGCCATGCGCTGGCTCACCTTCGATCAGGTGAAGCGCGTGTATTCGATCGGTGTCAAGCCTTGGGAAGTCGGGCAGTCGTTCCTTCGCAGCAGGGAGCTCGTCGTGCGGTCGCGCCAGTTCCTGAGGGACGCCAATCGCGAGCTCGGTGAGACCGTGCAACTGGGGATTCTCGACGACCTCGACGTCGTCTATATCGACAAGGTGGAGGGAACCAGGCCTCTGCGCCTGATCTCGAACATCGGCGGCCGACTGCCGGCGTATGTGACCGGGATCGGCAAGGCCCTACTCGCTTTTCAACCTCGCGCGGAGATTCAAGCGCGCTTCAGCGGTGTCCAGCTCGAGCAGTACACCAGTCGTACGATCGGCTCAGGGGACGAACTGCTCGCCGTGCTCGGCGAAGTGCGCCAGCAGGGTTACGCGATCGACGACGGGGAGTACACGCTCGGGGTCTTCTGCGTCGCCGTCCCCATCCACGACCTCGGTGGCAACGTCGTCGCAGCGATGAGCTGCTCCGTGCCGAAGGCTCGGATCGAACTCGGCGAACTCCAGGTCGGCCAGATGATCGAGGTGCTCATGCGCCAGGCAAGGTCGATCTCCAGCGCACTCGGTGGACGACTTCCCGGCTGAGCGGGCAGTGCCGATGGAGGATGCGAGGTGAGCAGCTGGCTGGAGGCCGAGGCGCAGACGCCTGCCCTCCTGCTCGACCGGGGCAGTTTGGTCCGCAACCTTCGGGAGATGAGCGAGGTTGCCCGGGCGAACCGGGTCGAGTTGTTCCCCCACGCGAAGACCCATCGGATGGTCGAGTTCGGTCGGTTGCAGCTGGCCACCGGCGCCGACGGCCT
>DATCXA010000133.1:0-10790 GCA_036566085.1 Propionibacteriaceae bacterium | reverse complement strand
ACTGCTCCCTGCCGCTACCGTCCTGTGCGGTCATCGAACCTCCAGTCTAAATACTAGGATCTCCTAGTAATAGGCCCAAGGAGGGCGCCGTTGCGGCCGGACAGTTGGGCGCTAGAAATCTCCGGCAGCCTCCCGTGGCATAGTGAGCAGCCAGGTCAGCTGATCACATTCCTCTTCGCTGAGCGCGCTCAGTCCGAAGCGAGCATTGATGATTGCATGGGTCGCCATTTCCATGACATCTCGGCCCTTGGGGGTAATCGAAGCCAGCACCGCCCGACCATCCTCAGGATGAGGCGTACGTCTGATCAACTCAGCAGCTTCCAGACGCTTCACTAGCGGCGTCACAGATGTTGCATGCACTTGGAGCCGCTCACCGATCTTGCCCAAAGGCAGGGCACCTCGTCGCGAGAAGGACAGCAAGACCAAGACTTCGTAGCGAGCGAAGGTCAGCCCGAGCGGTCGAAGCAACTCGTCCAGCTCGGTGATGAGCAGCTGGTGCACCCGCATCAGCGATGTCACAGCGCGCATCCGCGGCATCTCGCCCCACTGGGTAGCCCACTGCTTGGCCGCCTCTTCAATCGGATCGAATGGCAGCCGGTGTCGTTCCAGGGCGTTGGTATTTGGAGCCGTCATGTTCCGTCATCCTCTGCGGACGCGGAAATCTGCTGAGGCATATCACCTGACATCACCATGCGCAGTACATCCTCACGTTGGTCAATGTCCTTGACGAAGGTGATCTTGTTCAAGCCCTGGACTTGAGCGGCCGACTCAAAGACGAAATGCCCGTAATTCAGCCAACGGCCGATGACGGGCTTATTGACCGTGATATCCAAGATTCTCAACAAGGGCACGCTGGCGCGTGCCGTGGCGAGAACCCCATGGACTCGAAACACTCGTTGGTTGGTGATCACGAACCGATCGCGGTACTCCTCGAGAATCCGCCATAGCGCCTGCGTTCCAAGCAGCAAGCCGAGGAAGACGAGGATCCAGTAGACGGACCCTTGGAAGGCAAAGGCGCTCACGAAGATCACGACTCCGGCGGCAACGCGCACCGCAGGCCAGACCATTACCGCCCAATGTTTGTGGACTTCGACGACTTTGTGCTCGTCGGCCGTAGTCAAGATGTATCGGTCGACATGCGGATCAAGCCAGTTGATCAGGCCCACAGCTAACCAGCTAGCGACTGGAAGAACGTGATGATGGAGCGAAACACGCGAGCCAGGGCTCCAAATATCGCACGGACAGCATTCGCGGCCGCCTCAGGTTGAGCAATTAAATAGAACAGGAAGAAAGCTACGACCAAAAAGACGATGAACCGTTTTAACCACACCATGTCGGACTATTCATCCTTCCGGTCTCCCTCAAGACTATTCAAACAGGCTGGCGCATGTACAGGTGTACAGGCAGACGCCTGGATACTCTTCTTTTTACCCGATCCGCTGTCAGATAGGCAGCAGGCACGCCGCCTATCAGCACGCCGAACTCCACTGCTCCGCCGAGGGCGAAACTCAGCGTCCGACCACCACTCGGTCAGCCGCTGCATAAGGATCCAGCTCACCTCGGCTTACCGCCTCTGCAAGATCATCCAAGCCAGCCACGCCGTTCAGCCGGAACTCCGAGCGCAGCTTGGCCAGAGCGATGGTTTCCACCTCCCGTCTTGCCCGTGCGACACGGCGTCGTAGGGCACGGCCAGTGGTGGTTTGCGCGGCCCGGAACTGGTCGATAGCTTCCAGTAGATCGTCAATGCCGCGATGCTCGTACGCCACGGTCGACACAATCGGCGGTTTCCAGTCCTGGGGACGCCGATGTGCCAGTGCAATCATCGTCCGCAGCTCACGGATCAGCGCCTGCGCCCCCTCCCGATCACTCTTGTTGACCACGAAAATGTCGCCGATCTCCAAAATGCCAGCCTTGGCGGCCTGGATCCCGTCCCCCATGCCAGGTGCCAACAAAACCAGGACCGTGTCGGCGGTTTCGGCTACCTCAAGCTCTGACTGTCCTACCCCAACCGTCTCGACTATGACGGTGTCGAAACGTGCGGCATCGAAGGCTCGCAGCGCTTGTGGTGTTGTCACAGCGAGTCCGCCGAGATGGCCTCTAGTCGCCATCGACCTGATGTAGACGTCTGGATCGAGCGCGTGTTCCTGCATTCGAACCCGATCTCCGAGCAGGGCTCCTCCGGAAAATGGCGAACTAGGATCGACCGCCAATACCCCAACTCGCTCTCCGCGCGCTCGCAGCGCCCGCACGAGCGACGTTGCAGTGGTCGACTTACCGACTCCAGGCGCACCTGTCAGCCCGACGACATGCGCTCGTCCCGTATCCGGCGCGAGCTCCTTCATGACCACCGGCAACGCCGGCGAAGCATTCTCGATCCAGCTGATCAGTCGACCGAGAGCACGCGGATTTCCTGCTCGGACAGCGACAACGACGTCATGTACTTCGCCATCTTCACTCATTCATGTGCCCTGAGCCTGTCGAAGGGCACACAACGGCGCTACGACAGGCTCAGCGCACATACGAAGGGACAATGCCTTGTCGTGTGAAACGGGGCGCCCCGCTTACCTGGAGCTGTCGTCTGCCGGAACGGTCAGGATCAAGGCATCACCCTGTCCGCCGCCGCCACACAGTGCCGCGATACCTGTGCCACCGCCCCGACGCCGCAGTTCATAGGCAAGGGTCAGCAGCAAGCGTGCGCCCGATGCACCAATCGGATGGCCAAGAGCGATCGCTCCACCGTTCACGTTGACCTTTTCGTCGGTTTCCTCTTCGCTCAAGCCCAGCGAGCGTGCACTCGCGACACCGACCGCGGCGAAGGCCTCATTGATCTCGATCAGTTTGAGGTCGGAGACGCTGATCCCTTGCTTCTTGACAGCAAGATCGATCGCATTGGCCGGCTGAAGCTGTAGCGAGGAGTCCGGGCCGGCAACGCTTGCGTACGCGCCGATCTCGGCAATGGGTGTGGCACCGAGGCGCTGCGCGGCTTCTTTGCTCATGACCACCATGGCAGCCGCACCATCGGAGATTGGGCTGGAAGAGCCGGCAGTGATCGTGCCATCGCGTCGGAATGCCGGCCGGAGTTTTCCAAGCGACTCCGGCGTGGTTCCCTCGCGAATGCCTTCATCCTTGTCGACTACCAGATCATCCCCGCGACGTTGCGGCACCCGGACCTCGACGATCTCTTCAGCCATCACGCCACTGGCTGTCGCGGCGGCCGCGCGCTGATGGGAGCGAGCGGCAAACGCATCTTGATCTTCGCGGGTAACCAGCTGCTCACCGGTGTTGCAGGCGTCGGTAAGCCCGCCCATTGCCTGATCGGTGAAAGCGTCGTACAACCCGTCCCAGTCCATGTGGTCTTTCATTGTGACGTCGCCGTATTTGTAGCCGGACCGCGAACCAAGCAATAAGTGCGGCGCCTGGGTCATCGATTCCATGCCGCCCGCAACAACAACGTCACATTCACCTGCTCGGATCAGCTGATCAGCAAGCGCAACCGCGTTCAAGCCCGACAGACAGACCTTATTGATCGTCACGGCGGGAACTGACATGGCGATGCCACCTTTTACCGCAGCTTGACGAGCAGAGATTTGACCTGTGCCTGCCTGGAGAACCTGGCCCATGATGACGTAGTCGACGTGCTCGGGGGAAACGCCGGAGCGCTCCAGCGCCGCTGCGATCGCGTGGCCACCAAGATCGGTGGCGGATACGTCCTTGAAGCCCCCAAGCAGTTTGCCGATCGGCGTACGCGCCCCGCCGACAATCACTGATCCCATGCTCCACCTCCAGCTCGCCGCTCTGCGCTGACGATTACATCCGGTACAAAGTTTCCGAGCTGCTCACGCAATACCAGGCAACGCTCGCAGCTAATGTCAGACACCAGTCTGGCACTCTAAGGTCTGTGACCAGAAGGCCCTCCGAGTTGGAATCTGTGCTGCCTGGTCTCCTCGGTCTTGATCATGTCGGTATTGCGGTAGCCGACTTGGATGCAGCGATCAGCTTTTACCGAGACGTGCTGGGACTACAAGTGGTGCATCGCGAGGAGAACCTTGACCAACAAGTAGCTGAGGTCATGCTGACGAGCAGCGAGAACGTGCCGGTGGGAAATCAGCTGCAGCTCCTGATGCCCTTGTCAGGAAACTCGGTGCTGAACCGCTTCCTGATGAGACGCGGATCCGGCCTGCACCACGTGGCTTACGCTGTTTCAGATGTCCGGTCCGCATCCTCGATACTGCGTCAGGGCGGTTTACGGGTGCTTTATGATGCACCAAGAGCCGGTACCCGCGGCTCGCAGATCAACTTTGTCCACCCAAAGGACACTGGCGGCGTTCTGCTCGAGTTGGTCGAGCACACCGCGGCGGATCCGAAAAACGGCTGAGCAAAAGCCGTCGCTCACGCGGGCACAGACTCGGCGTCAATATCTATTCTCGGAGAGGGCTTCTTGCGGTGAACGCATCAGACAACACGGGGCTTGGCCTGTTCGACGACACGGCAAGCGCAGTCGGGAACTTTCCAACAGCACTGCGGGGTTACGACCGAACAGCAGTTGACGACTACGTTCGGACTCTAGAGGAGAGTGTCGTCAAGTCCCGTAGACAGACGTCTCAGCTTGAACAGCAGGTGGGCCTGCTCCAAGACGAGCTCACCTCAGCTGGCGACAGCGGCGACAAAGAAATCGACTACGCCAATCTTGGCGGGCGCGCCAATGACATCCTGCGACTGGCTCAGGAACAGGCGCGCGAGCTCGTGCAGAACGCGACGGTCGAGGCCGAGAAGGTTAAGGAACAGGCCCGGCGTGAAGCTGATGGTCTCCGCAACAGCGCCGCCCGCGAGGGTGACGCGATCAAGAGCGGCGGCGCGGCCCAGATTGACCAGTTACGTGCCAAGTTGCGTGAAGATATTGAGGCCCAGGTCGAGAAGGCCAAGGCTGAGTCCGACTCCCTCATTGCCGCCGCCCGCCGCCAAGCCGAGTCGATTCGACGCGAGGCCGATCATGAGGCCCAGGCAACCCGGCAGAATGCCTATCTCGATACCGAAAATCTGCGCCGGACTGTTGAGCGGGAGGCTGCAGAGACGCGATCCAAACTCGCAGCCGAGCGAGAGCAGGCCGTTTCGCAGCTCAAGGCGACCCACGACGAGGCGCAGCACAAGACGGCTGCGATGCTCGCTGAGGCAACCAAGTACCACAGCGAGTCGGCCGAGCGCCTCGAGGCCGATCTAGCCGAAGCCGCCCGCATTCGTGCCGAGGCTCTGGCCGAGGCCGAGCAGAGCAAGAGTGCCGCAGCTCAAGAGGCTGAGGCGCGAATCGCGACAGCCAAGAAGCAGGCTGCTGCCATTAATGAGCGGACTCAGCAGGAGTTCGCCTGGCGGAAGCAGCAGCTGCGACGCGAGACCGAGTTGCTGCACCAGCGCAAACAGGCTGTGCTGAGCCAGTTGGCGAGCTTGTCCGCCCTTGCCGAGCAAACCGCCAGCGCATTCCCAGATCTGGACGATCCCAACGACCTGGAGGGCGAGGTCGGAGATCGCACCGTGATGCGGCCAGACATGCTGCCGCCCGCCGGAGTGAACGAGGAAAGCTCTGCCGGTAGCAAGGCCAGCTCTGGCCGGAACGGTGGAAGCTCCAGCGAAGGCGAGGAACTCGAGATCGATGGCGATGCCACTGTGCTCGTGGCGCCATCTGATCTGTCCGGTGGAGGAGCTCAATCGAAGAAGTAGCCGGTTGATCCGGCGGCCGCAGCTCGTGATCATCATGGGCGGCCGTCTGGCTCAAGGAGCTTAGGTGCCGTTACCCTGAGATGACTCGGGGGTAACGGCACTTTGGCATGTAAGGAGCCGGCGTGAATATGCCCCCACGAGCTGACCAGCATCCCGATGGCGGCCGCTTTCCCGTGGCACGCAAAGGATACGACCGCGAGGCCGTTGATCATTTTGTGCAAGCGACCCACGCTCAAATCGCTCGGCTGTTAGAGCAATACGACATACTCATGGCGAACAACCGTGAGCTTCGCCAGGCGCTCGAGGAGGCGAACGTCCGAGCAACCCATGCCGACTTCTCGGGACTGGGAGGGCGGGTGCAAGAACTCCTCCAGATTGCTGAGGAGCAGGCAACTGATATCACGCAGCAGGCCGTTCAGGAGGCGGATCGGCTGAGCGCTCAGGTGCATGCCGAGATGAACGAGCTACGCCAGAACGCTGGCGCAGAGCTTGCCCAGCTGCGAGACGCGCAGCTAGCCGAGCTGGACAGCCTACGACATCACGGCGAGCGAGATGCAGCCGAACTGAGAGAGCGAGCCAGGGCGGAGGCGCAGCAGCTGCTGTCATCAGCGCGACTGCAGGCTGATGCGGTACGCACTGAGGCCGAGGCGACCGTGACCGGCATGCGTAAGGCCGGCACTTTCGAGGCGCAGCAGCTGCTGGCCAGTGCCGAACGCGACAGCGCGGCCGTACGCCAAGAGGTCGCCGACCAACGTGAGCGAGTTTTAGCCCAGCTGAAGCAGGCGCAAGAGTCGGCGAACCAGGCCATTCAGACAATGCTGGCCGACGCCACGGAGTTGCAACGGGCGGCAGGCGAGCACCTTACGCAGGAAACAGAGCACGCCGCCAAGGTGCGCACTGACATCACGGCTGAGGCAGAACGAATCAAGGTCGATGCCGGCGCTGACGCTGAAAAGATCATCGACCGGGCGCGACGTCAGGCAGCAGCCATCGACAACCGAGCGCGCCAGGAACTGGCATTGCGGCGGCGTCAGATGAGGGACGAACAAGATCTGCTCAACCGCCGGAAGCACGCCATGCTCAACCAGCTCACTTCACTGAGCGCCCTAGCGGTTGAGACGGCTGAGAACCTCCCTGACGTACCGGAGATGACAGATTCAGAATTTGTTGACGTTGTCGGCTTTCGGGCCGACGACCAAGGCAGCAGCGATGCGGAGATAGAGAGCGACCCGACGATAGGCAGTGCCACCGATGAGGCCGAGGAGCCAGCCGAACCGACTACCACCGAAAAAGAGGAGGACAGCGGCCAGAGCGGCGAGCAGCCGGGCGAGGTACCCAGCGGCGCTGAGGATAGGAGCGATCAACCGCACGGTGATGAGGAGTTTGCACAAGAGTCGAAGCCCAGCGCGGCCTAGTCCACGCTGGGTACCAGACCGCTTTCGTATGAAGATCCACGCTGCATAGCCGACCGGTTTGGTGTGCCCCAGATCGCGCTAGCAAAGAACGGGTTAGAACAAGCGGTCCTCGGCGCTGTCGAGTCCGCGCAACATGTCGTAGTCGACGGTCACACAACTGATGCCACGATCGTTGGCAAGCACCCGCGCCTGTGGCTTGATCAATTGCGCGGCGAGGATGCCGTGGACGGTGCCGAGCAATGTGTCGCGGCGCATCAGGTCCAGATACCGGCTGAGCTGTTCGACACCGTCAATCTCGCCACGACGTTTGATCTCCACCGCTACATAGGCCCCGGCGGAATCTCTGCACAGCAAGTCGACCGGTCCGATTGGAGTGGGGTGTTCTCGGCGTACCAGAGATAGACCAGGTGCCAACGCCTCGGGATGTTCAGCGAGGAGTGCCTGTAGATGCGCCTCCACCCCGTCCTTCTGCAGGCCCGGATCGACGCCAAGTTCGTAAGAGGAGTCGTGGTAGACCTCAGCCAGCCAGATCTGCAGGGTGTCGCCCTCACGACCACGAACCTCCCACAGTGCTGTCAGCGGCTCACCAACCGGCGCCGAGTGATGTTCTGGCGCGGGTGCCTCGAGTTCCACCAGCGAGCAAGGCGGACTCATCCAGTTCAGCGGCTTGTACGCCCGATCGTCGGCATGAATCGACACCGATCCGTCGGATTTGATCAAGATCAGCCGCTTCGCCATTGGTAGATGGGCCGTTAGCCGCCCCGCATAGTCCACCTGGCAACGGGCAATCACCAACCGCACGGAGATAAAGATAGAGGCAGACGACCCCTTGAACCTCCACGGCGTGCGCCACGAACAATGCCCGGACCTATGGTTGAATCTCGCGCAAGCAGCTTCAATCACACGGTCGACATGTTCTGTAGGGAGTCCGATGGCCCGACGACCTAGTAAGCACCTCAGACCAGCGCGACCACTCAGCTCCGGGCATGCGACGTCTGTGTTGAAGCACGACGGCCGCTGGATTGTCCGCAGCGTATCGGGTGCGGCAGCCACAAAGACCTACCGGTGTCCCGGCTGCAATGCCGAAATCACCCCCGGCACACCGCATGTTGTGGCCTGGCCCGACACGCCCGGACTACTCTCGGCATCCCCGGTCGAAGAGCGCCGGCATTGGCACACCAGCTGCTGGCAGCGCCGCCCGTGACGGAACCGGCACCCGACGATGGGCTCTTCAGCACCCAGCTGGGCAGCAGCGGGCCCCGCGTGGTCTTTCTTCACGGCCTGTTCGGCCAGGGAAAGAACTGGACCACGATCGCCAAAGGCTTGAGCGACTCTGCCCGTGTCACGTTGGTGGACTTGCCCAACCACGGCCAGTCTTCCTGGACCGACCACTTTTCCTATCCAGAGATGGCTGCCCAGGTGACAGCGCTGCTGCGGAGCCAGGCCGGAGATGATCAGTGGGCGGTCATCGGGCACTCGATGGGCGGCAAGGTGGCCATGACACTCGCATTGCTCAAGCCAGAGCTCGTCGAGCGACTCTGCGTTGTCGATGTGTCACCGGTGGCAAGTCGGGAGATCAGCGAATTCGCAACCTTCATACGCGGCATGCAGACGATCGACTTGGAGACACTCACCGACCGTAGGGCAGCGGACGCTCAGCTCGCCGAGTATGCCAGCGACCCAGTGGTTCGCAGCTTCCTGCTCCAAAACCTGCGACGAGACTATTCCTCCCCCGGCAACGGCTGGCGATGGCAGATGAATCTGGACATGCTCGGCGACCACCTTGGCGAGATGGGCGGGTGGCCGGAACTCCGTGCCGAGCCGTACAGAGGGCCGGTGCTCTGGCTTGCCGGTGCGAGATCGGGCTACATTCGCCGGGAGTACATGACCACGATGCGCGCGCTCTTCCCACGGGTTCAGCTCGTCAAGATCAAAGGTGCCGGCCACTGGGTGCACAGCGAACAACCTGCGGTGTTCCTCGCCACGATTCGCCGATTCCTAGGCCTCTAAGCGTGCGGAACATGCGAAAGGGTCGCCAATGACGGAGTTCGTCATGGTGCTCACGACCCTCATCCCGTTGGACCTACCGCCCCAGCCGCCTAGTCCGACGCCGTCACTGCTCTATCCCTCCCGCGGCCCAGGTCGTGGTGCTTACCTCATTGGTGGCTTTATCGGTCTCGGCATCTTGATGTTGGCCATGGCGCTCCTCAGATTGCGGCCGAAGCGCCGGGACGACTGGTCGCCCGACCAATGAGCGTCACCGCAGCGGAGGGTTTAGCCCCGAGTCACCGTCAGAATCTCAGAGGGGTTGTTAGGTCGGCCGGTGCCGTCAGGATTGGGTCCGTCCTGGCCTTCTTCGGCCATCGATGCCACCACATCACGCGAGGCCTTGTCCATTTCGCCGAAGATCGTAAAGCTCCGCTTCTTGTCGAGGCTGGTGGAATCGGCCCACACCAGGAAGAACTGCGATCCATTGCTGCCAGGTCCACCGTTCGCCATCGCCACGACGCCCTCGGTATAGCTTTCTGTGCCATCGGTCTCGTTGGCGAACTCATAGCCCGGGCCGCCCTTGCCGGTGCCAGTTGGGTCACCGCACTGCAAGATGAAAATCCCCGAATCAGCGAGCCGATGGCACTTGGTGTTGTCGAAGTAGCCCTGATCTGCCAATGCGACGAAAGAGTTGACGGTGCAGGGTGCTTTTGCCCGATCCAAGGTGATCTTGACATCGCCATTCGTCATCGCCAGCACATAGCTGATCGTTCCGCTGGTTGGAACTCCTGTGCTTGGTGGCGGCTTCACTGGACGCGCCGGCTCTCCTGAGCTGGAGTACTCGCAAATGTCACCTCCGTTTGCCGCTATCGGGGATGCACTCGGTGCGCCCGCGGGGGCGGCGGACGTCGACGCATGGCTCGATGGTTGCGGTTCAACGGGGATTTGGCCGCACCCACTCAGCAGCGCGGAAATACCCACAATGGCAAGAGCGGTCGCTCTAAGGGTGGCCACCACCGTTGTACTGTGGCACGCCCTAGCCGGTTTTGCCCGCAGCGACAAGCCGTAGGGTGTGATCATGGTTCGGCTGACCCGCATCTACACCCGGACAGGCGATAGCGGAAAAACTCAGCTTTCGGACTTGTCTCCGATCAGCAAGACCGACCCGCGGGTCGAAGCGTACGGCGATGTGGACGAGGCGAACTCAGCGATCGGACTCGCACTCGCCAGCGGTGACCTGTCCAAGGATGTCGCCGCCGTCCTGCGGGCCGTGCAGAACGAGATGTTCGATGTCGGAGCCGATCTCTCAAATCCTCTGCGGGTCGCCGACTCGGCCGATAATCCGCCCCAGCTTCGCATCACCCAGGAGTACATCGACCGGCTGGAAGCATGGTGCGATCAGTTTGGAGATCCGCTGCCCAACTTGACGTCGTTCATCCTTCCTGGCGGTTCGCCGGCTGCCGCCCAGCTGCACTTGGCGCGCACCGTGGTCCGGCGTGCGGAACGCGCCGCCTGGCTAGCGGTTCAGGCGTACGGAGCCGAACCGATCGCCGATAAGCAGCGTCCCGGTGGAGTAAACACATTGGCGATCACCTATCTCAACCGGCTGTCTGATCTGCTCTTCATCCTCACCCGCGTCCTCAACGGACCAGATGGTGATGTGCTGTGGATACC
>DATCXA010000130.1:0-11266 GCA_036566085.1 Propionibacteriaceae bacterium | reverse complement strand
TGATGATCACACTCGGTGGCATTGCGACGAACCCCGGTACCTGAACGGCCAGCTAGAGCCAGGGGAGCTGCTAGATCTCACCATCTCCGTTGATCATGACATCGTCGACGGCGCCCCGGCCGCTCGCTTCGCTCGCCGACTCGCGGAGCTGGTGGAGGCTGCGGAGGGGCTTGACACCGTCAGCTGGGCGGGGCCTGAGAGTGAAGCGCTCGGCGCGGGATGATGTGTACTCCAGCGTGAAGGAGTCCGTACCATGCAAGTCCCGAGGCCGACCGAAGCTGACAAGGAACGATTCCGCGATCTTGTTCCGAATGATCGCAACATCGAGATTAAGCCGATGTTCGGCAACCTTGGCGCATTCGTGAACGGCAACATGTTCATGGGTCTTTTCGGGCCAGATATCGGCGTCAAGCTCAATCAATCCGACGAAAATCGGGTACGCGAGGCGGGCGGAGGTTCGTTCGGACCTGCCGAGCGTCCCATGGGCGGCTACGTCAGCCTCCCCGACTCCGCTACGCCTGAGCAGCTCGATGATTGGATCAACTCGGCGCTGGCCTACGTCGCGAGCCTGCCGCCGAAGCTGCGCAAGGCTCGGAAGCCTTAACAAGGCCACATGGGATTCATCGGTCGACAGTTTCAGCCGAAGGCGAGTCCACTGTCGCAGTGATTTTGAGTTCTTGATCTCACCGGAAGCCCGCGAGCCCCCTCAGCCATGACATCCAACCGAATATCACCATTAGGTCGTGATGAGCTATGTGATCCTGCGCGTGGGTAAGCATTCTGCCGTGTACACCGTCGTGCGCTTGATCGCTAATGACTGACTGATTCGATCCGATGGTCGCAGGACCGTGTTTCGACGTAAAAGCTCGGCACGTGATACAGCCAGAAGAACACCGTCGTGAGTAGCGCCGCACGCAGTGGGCCGTGGCGATCTTGAAGACCTGCGAAGGTGAAAGCAGTCCAGCCGATTTCCTCGGCGACGTTGTTCAACAGGATCGTGATCACCAGCGTCTGCAGGAACAGGGTGAAGATCAGCGACCAGTTCTGTGCAAGCGCTCGCAGCGGTGCCAGACCATGAAGAGCCGTCACCGCAAGTAGCAAGATCAACGGCGGTCCGAGCAGGCTGATCGCGTACCAGCGCAATGGCACCCGCCACTTGAAACTGCGCCGCGCCAGGTCGCGTACGCCAGCTCTCCGGCTGACGAAGGCCCCACGTACCTCAGGACCAAGAAGCTTGTGATCGGGTGTTGGATGATCCACGATCTCAGTGCTCGGATAAACATTCCAAAATGCACATTCATGTCTAGTTCTGATGCCGGAGATTTAGAGAAGATGTGATCAACATGCACGGGACCCTGTCGCTGAGGACAGCAAATCACGGCAACGTGACTCGACTCGGCGGTGCTGGACCAAGCGTACGACGACAACAGTCTGAAGGAGATCATCGCCGCCACCGTCCGCGCTGGCGGGCCTCATGGAACGGCACAATCAGATGCTCTCCGAGGTCTTCGGAATTCAGACAGTCGCCGAACTTAGGAGCAACAAGTACTTCGCTGTTACCGGAGCGCTCGTCGCACTCGGCGACAAGATCTAGTACGGCTGATCTTCTGCTTTCCCTTACGTACTTGGGTTTCCAAGGGGACCATGATCAGCCAGTACGATCCGTGAAGCAGTAACGGCAAGGTATCGGCCGGTGGCGCCCACTTGACACCGTGCAAGTTTCCGAACATGATCAAAGTGGTCTTGCACTACGCTTGATCGACGCAAAGCGCAGTTGACAATTGTTTTGCCTGACGTTTAATCAGGCAGAGCGTGGTTAATAGGTCTTTTGCAACGCACTGATCGAGGCAAAGCATGGCTGACGACACAGACACCGCATTTGGAATTATCTTGTTCCTGCTGTTCCTTGCCCTGATTGGGTACGCGGTAGGGGGCGGCAGCTGGACGTCGTCCACGGCCGGAACGACAACCCCAAATCCGACACCGATCTACACCACAACGCCGGGGACCACTACAGCCACGTCAAAATCTGGTACCAACATTCCAGGCGGCACACTGCAGACTTGCCCCGGCAAGGTCATCGCCAACAAGACGGCGACCAGCAGCAACGGTTCTGTGAACCTCAAGATCTACTTCAGCCCACACCATGGTGACCGGAACTGCGCAGTGGCCACCGCTTTTGGGTGGCCCAATAAGACCCAGGGTCGACTAACGGTCAGGCTGCGATTTGCCGACTACAACGGCAACCAGTGGCCGGAATCCGCGGTAGCTACCAGCCAGCCGCACACGACCCAACTGACCGGCGTGTACTTAGACGATACTTACAATCGATGCGTCAACTCGTCGGCGACGTATACGCCTTTTACCGGAATGAACCCAGTAACCGTGCGGATAGGTCCCGTCGGCTGCAACTGAATTCTCAGCGGCCGACAAAGGTGATCAAAAACGCCCTATAAGCCGGTGCCAGCGTAAACGATCGCCTCTTCGCCGGTATCCAGACCTAAAGCGGTATGCGCTGCCACAACGGCACGATCAACATCGTCTTGATCAACAACGACTGAGATCCTGATCTCGGAAGTGGAGATCATTTCGATGTTCACACCGACGTTGGCCAGTGCGGAGAAGAATTTCGCTGTGACGCCCGGATGGGATCGCATCCCGACCCCGATCACTGAGACCTTTCCAATTCGATCATCGTAGAGGACATCTTCGAAGCCCACGTCATCCTTCAACGCGTTCAGCGTCGCCATGGCCGTCGGCCCATCCGTCTTGGGCAAGGTAAAGGAAATATCGGTGCGAGAGGTCTCCACCGCTGAGACATTTTGCACGATCATGTCGATGTTGATATCTGTGGCTGCTACCGCGGTAAAGATCCGCGCGGCCTCACCTACCCGGTCTGGCACGCCGACAATGGTGATCTTGGCTTCGCTTCGATCATGAACGACCCCCGAGATGATGGCCTGCTCCATGGGGATTCCTTCCTTCGCCTCCTGCACCCAGGTACCGTCCTTGTCGGTGAAGGAAGATCGCACGTGCACTCGGACGTTTTCGCGGCGGGCATACTCAACGCACCGTAGATGCAAGATCTTGGCGCCGCAGGCCGCCATCTCCATCATTTCCTCATAGTTGATATCCGGGATCAGACGTGCGCTCGGCACGATCCGAGGGTCGGCGGTATAGACGCCGTCGACATCGGTGTAGATCTCACAGTGGTCGGCGCCCAGCGAGGCCGCCAGAGCGACCGCGGTCGTATCCGAGGCGCCACGACCCAGTGTCGTTACATCCTTGGTGTCCTGCGCAACACCCTGAAATCCGGCCACGATCACAATGTCGTTGCGATCGAGAGCGGACGTGATCCTGCCAGGAGTGATGTCGATGATTCGGGCGTTTCCGTGAGTGCCGGTCGTAATGATCCCGGCCTGCGAACCGGTCAGCGAACGCGCATGCATGCCCTGGTCGTGAATCGCCATAGCCAACAGTGCCGCGCTCATTCGCTCACCTGCGGTCAGCAGCATGTCGAGCTCCCGAGGGGGCGGCAGCGGTGAGACCTCGCGCGCGAGATTCATCAGGTCATCGGTGGTATCACCCATCGCCGAGATCACGACGACCACATCGTGACCCTGTCCTTTTGTCGCGACGATCCGCTTGGCTACCCGCTTGATGCTAGAGGCGTCAGCGACAGAGGAACCGCCGTACTTTTGTACTACGCGGCCCACAACGGCTCCTGTTCCACGCCGAGATTCTAGTGGTGTTGGCTGCGATTGATCTTTGTCTTCCCGGGGGCTAATCGGATACTGGGGGTTGTGACTGAGCCGTCCACGCCCGAGCCGGAGCCGGCCGAGGCGCCTCAACACCTGCCAGCGGATCCGACAAAGCGACCCGTGGAACCCCGAATCGGCGATGCCGATCGGGACCAGGCGGTCGCTTTTCTGCAAGAACACATGGCGCAGGGCAGGATCGACGCCGCTGAATTTGACGACCGGATGAGTCGAGCACTAAAGGCGAAAACGGCGTCTGAGCTAGCGGTCTTGTTCGAGGATCTGCCGGACCCGCGGCCGTCGTCAGCGACGAACCCGGGGACATTCCAGGCGCCACCATGGCAGCAGCTCCAAGGGCAACACTCCTTCGAAATTCCGCCGTGGCAGCGTACGCCGGCAGCCAGCCCCGAAATCGCACATCACGCGCCTCCGGCTGTCCCTCAGCGCAGCAAGGCTGAAGCTGCATTGGCGATTGCGGCCGCCGCGTCTTGGCCTGCAGTGATCTTGTTCTGTTTCGCCACCAGCTGGAGCTACTGGTGGCTGATCTTCATCCCGATCTTCATCTCATCCATCGCCAGCAATATGCGGCAGCAGCGGCACGGGCGTCGCCGATGACAGATTTCGAGATCGTTCGATGGGGCATCGTCGGACCGGGGCGCATCGCATCCCTGGTGATCAAGGATTTTCCATACCTCGATGGCTCCGAGGCGCTAGCTGTAGCGAGCCGTTCTAGCGAGCGCGCGGAGGCCTTTGCCGCCGAGCACGGCCTGGCGCGCGCGTACGGCTCCTACCACGAGATCATGAACGATCCAGAGATCGATGTGCTCTACATCGCCACACCGCACCCGCAGCATCACGCGATCGCTCTTGCCGCCATCGCTGGCGGCAAAGCAGTGCTGGTGGAAAAGACCTTCACTGCCACAGTGCCCGGCGCAGAAGAGGTCATTGCCGCCGCTCGGCGTCACCAGGTCTTCGCGATGGAGGCAATGTGGACCCGGTTCCAGCCAGCAATCGTGGCGGCTCGGGCGCTGATCGAGGACGGAGCGATCGGGGAGGTTCGGCAGCTCCAAGCTGATCTCGGTGTGGACCGGCCGTACAGCCCTGCAGACCGGCTGTTCGACCCGGCACAGGGCGGCGGAGCGATGCTCGATCTGGGTGTTTATGTGGTGTCCTTTGCTCAATACTTTCTCGGCACACCAGATCGCATCGAGGTGACTGGGTCGCTGACCCCTACCGGTGTCGATGCCGAGGCAGGCCTGCTGTTGGGGTACGAGGACGGCCGGGCCGCGACGCTGCTGATCTCGTTGAAGCACCACACGCCGGGCGCCGCGCGGATTCAGGGCACGAAGGGCTGGATCGAGGTGCCCCCGAGGTTTCACCATCCGCATCGCATCATGTTGTGCCGGAGGGGCCAGGAACCGGAGATGATCAGCCGCCCCCCACTTGGCACCGGTTACTCACACGAGCTCATCGAGGTAACCGAGTGCGTACGCGCCGGGCGTACCGAAAGCATGATCATGCCGCTGACCGACACACTGGCCGTGCAGCGCATCCTCAACGAGGCGTGTGAGAGGCTCGGCGTCTTTCATGCCGAGGACAGCTTGGTCGCTGTCTGAGTTCCCACACTCTTGGCTGTCTGCAACCTACGTTCACCTAGGTTGCTGGCGGTTTGCATAGGTTGCAACCTGTGCAGAGCGTAGGCAACCTACGTGAACGTAGGTTGCCGACAGAGAGCCGAGGAGGCTCAGGCGTCGACGTAGCGGCGACCCTCAAATGCCCGACCAAGAGTTACCTCGTCGGCGTACTCAAGATCACCACCGACAGGTAGGCCGCTCGCGAGCCGGCTGACCTTGACGCCCATGGGTAGCAGGAGGCGACTGAGGTACGTGGCCGTCGCCTCCCCTTCGAGATTCGGATCGGTCGCCAAGATCACCTCGGTCACCGTGCCGTCCGCGAGCCGCAAGCAGAGCTCGCGAATCTTCAGATCAGCTGGCCCAATCCCATCAATTGGGCTGATCGCGCCGCCCAGAACGTGGTAGCGGCCGCGGAACTCCCGGGTACGCTCCACCGCGACCACGTCCTTGGCTTCCTCGACGACGCAGATGACAGTCTCGTCGCGGCGCGGATCACGGCAGATCCGGCATTGGGTGTCCTCGGAGACGTTGAAACAGATTTCGCAGAACTTGACGGTGTCCTTGACCTTTTTGAGTATCGCGGCGAGCCGCATGACGTCGTCCGGATCGGCCGCCAGGATGTGGAAAGCCAGTCGCTGGGCGCTCTTCGGCCCGATCCCAGGCAGTCGCCCGAGCTCGTCGATCAAATCCTGAATCGGACCCTCATACATGGGCGGACCTGTCAGAAAGGCAGTCCGCCACCCATGCCAAGCCCGCCGGCCAGCGGCCCGAGCTTGCTGGCAGCGACCGCCTGAGCTTTGTTGGTGGCATCCCGTACGGCGGCTACAACCAGGTCGGCCAATGTCTCGGTATCGCTCGGATCGACCGCTTCTGGCTTGATCACCAGCCCCACGAGCTCACCTGAGCCGGTAACTGTTGCAGTCACCAAGTCGCCGCCAGCGGAGCCCTCGATCTCCATCTCAGCCAGCTCCTGCTGAGCGTTGAGTAGCTGCTCCTGCATTGCCTGCGCTTGGGCCAGCAATCCGGACATGTCGCCTTCGGGAATCATCGCGGGCCTTTCGGGGTGGAGGTTCTCGCGCGCCCAGCCTATGCGCCGTGATCCTCCTCAGCGATGATCTCCGCGCCGAGATGCCGCGCTAGCAGCTGGGCCTGCGACTCAGCGTCCTCTTCCAGGTCGCTGTCGTCGCGACTCGCCAGCGCATCTGGGTCTTCGGAGGAGGTCTCGTGTCTGATGCCGTTCGCGGCACGGATCTTCGGCCCGTCGGATGCTGATCCTGACGTAACGGGCGGTTCGTCGGTGGCGTGGAACGTACGCGATGCACCGGCCGATGGCGCGGCGCTGGGATCGACCATCGTCTCGATAACGAAATCGGCGCCCATCACGACGACCATTGCCTCGCGCAAGACATCCTCGCTGCCGCCGCGGGAGAAGCTGTCACGCGCACCAGCATTGGACATGGCCAACAGCAAGGTGCCATTGCGGAGCTCCGCGACCTGGGCGTTCTGGCTGAGCAGGATCCAGGTGAAGCGGCGCTTACCTTTGACCTCTTCGAGTACCTCAGGCCAGAGTCGGCGTACGTCGGTGACGGTAAGTCCAGGAGCTTGGACTTCTTGCTTGTGGACCTCGGCTGGAGGTGGCTGCGGGGGCGGTTGGGGCGGCGTGATTTCTGGAGCCGAGGGCGTTGTGGCGCTCGCAGCAGCGGGTGTGCTGGGCGGGGGCTGAGTCTGTGGCTGGGCGGAGGCCGGATTCGACATACCGGTCACGCCGATGCGCCGCTCGAGACGATCGAGGCGTGCGTGAATACCCCTGTCATCGGCGTCAGCACCGGGTAGCAGCGCCCGCGCGCACATGAGTTCTAGATGCAGTCGGGGCGCGGTCGTACCCCGCATGTCGGTGAGCCCGGTGGCAATAACCTCCGCGGCCCTGGTCAGCTCACCAGCACCGAGCGCCGCGGCCTGGGATGACAGGCGTTCGGCCTGGTCAGGAGCTACATCCACGAGTCCAGAGGTCAGCGCATCGGGCACCGCGGCGACGATCACCAGGTCACGGAGCCGGCGCAGCAGATCCTCGGCGAAGCGTCGCGGGTCCTGACCGACCTCGATCACCTTGTCCACGCAGGCGAATACTCCACCGGCGTCGCCTGCGGCGAAGGCGTCCACGAACTCATCGAGCAGCGAGTCGGGCGTGTATCCAAGCAGTGCCGCCGCCTGCCTATAGGAGACCCCCCCTTTCTCGGCGCCGCCGAGAAGTTGATCAAGCACCGAGAGTGAGTCGCGGACCGAGCCGCCGCCCGCGCGTACCACCAAGGGCAGCACCGCAGGCTCCACCGGGATCCCCTCGGCGTCACAAAGTTTGGCCAGGTATTCGGTCAGCAGCCGTGGCGGCACCAATCGGAACGGGTAGTGATGGGTCCGCGAGCGGATCGTCGAGATGACCTTGTCCGGCTCTGTGGTAGCAAAGACGAACTTGACGTGCGGCGGCGGTTCCTCGACGAGCTTGAGCAGCGCGTTGAAACCCGCAGTGGTCACCATATGGGCCTCATCGACGATGTAGATCTTGAAACGGCTGCTGACCGGGGCAAAGAACGCCCGCTCACGGAGATCGCGAGCGTCGTCGACGCCACCGTGGCTGGCCGCATCAATCTCGATGACGTCAATGCTGCCGGGACCATTGCGAGCCAGATCCCGGCAAGAGCGGCATTCACCGCACGGGACGGCGCGCGGACCCTTCTCGCAATTGAGAGCCCTTGCGAGGATCCGAGCGGAGGTGGTCTTGCCGCACCCTCTCGGCCCGGAGAACAGGTACGCGTGATTGACCCGATTGTTGGTCAGTGCGCGCTGCAATGGCTCTGTGACGTGGTCCTGCCCGATGACTTCCGCGAAGGTCTCTGGGCGGTAGCGCCGGTATAAAGCAAGCGGGGCGTTTGCGGACGGGTTGCTGCGCGGCTCATCGAACAACGCCTCGTCCTGGGTGTGCTCAAGCGGGTCCGGCTCAGGCTCCGAGAGCCGAGGCTCATTCAGGCCCGTTTCGTCCACCCATGCACCCTATGCCTGGATGCTGACGGTCTGGGAAGGTTCCAGCCGATGCGGGGGCTGCATTGAACGTTTGGGCGCTTGTGATCGCAAACGACCTTGGACGGTTACCCGAGTAGGCTCCGCTGCCGTGGAGCTGGACTGGGTGCTGTTCGACGCCGATGGGGTGATCCAAGGTCGTCGCAAAGGCGGGATGGACGAGCTGAGTGCGTGGGCGGCCGCCTGGGCGGGGTCGCGGGCGGAGGAATTTCTGCTTGCCATCGCAGCCGCCGACGTAGCCTGCCTCACTGGCAAGGATTTTGGGGCGGCGATGCGGGAGGTGCTGCGGCAATTCGAGATCAGTGCTCACCTGGAGGAGGTCATCGATCCCCACTGGTGGATCGAAGTCCAACAGCCGATGCTCGACGCAGTGCGTGCCGTTCGTGATCTTGGATTGCGGTGCGCGCTTGCGACCAACCAGCAGAACCTGCGAGGCGGCTACATGCGCAGCTCGCTTGGCTTCGAGCAAATCTTTGACGAGCAGTTCTACTCATACGAGCTTGGGTTTGCCAAGCCTGAGGCGGGCTACTTCAAGGCGATCATGGACCGCATCGACGTCGCGCCGGATCGGGTGCTCTTCATTGATGATCATGAGGGCAATGTCGTCGGCGCTCGAGAAATGGGGATTCACAGCGAGCTATTTCCGGTCGACGGCGGCACGGCGGCGCTCAAACCGATCTTGGTCCGATACGGCATCCGGCTGTGACGGTACGGATCGGCATTTCAGGCTGGACCTACCCCCGCTGGCGCGGGACCTTCTATCCACGAGGGCTACCACAGCGCCAGGAGTTGCGGTATGCGGCCGAGCGGATGAACTCCGTTGAGATCAATGGCAGCTTCTACTCACTGCAGCGCCGATCCAGCTTCGAGGCATGGGCGGCATCGGTACCGGAAGACTTTGTCTTTGCGGTAAAGGGTGGCCGGTTCATTACGCACATGAAAAAGTTGAGCGGCATCGAGACGCCGCTGGCGAACTTCTTGGCGTCTGGCGTTCTGGCTCTTGATCAGAAGTTGGGCCCGATCTTGTGGCAGCTTCCTCCAAACCTTGGATTCAACGCGGATCGGATGGACGCGTTCTTTGCACAACTGCCGCGTAGCGCCGGCTCCGCTGCCGAGATCGCTGCACACCATGATCAGCGCGTTCCAGATGATCGAGCTCTGATCAAGGCCGTTCACCCCAGGTATCGATTGCGGCATGCGATCGAGCCGCGGCACGAGAGTTTTCGAACACCGGAGTTCTACCGGCTGCTGCGTCGCTACAGGATGGCCCTGGTGATCTCCGACAATCCAGGCAAGTGGCCGATCTTTACCGAGATCACCACGGATCTGATGTACCTACGGTTGCACGGCCATGATCAGCTGTATGTCAGTGGGTACAGCGACCAGGAGCTGGATGACTGGGCGGCCAAGATCAGATCGTGGACCGAGCGTGGCTGCGATGTCTATGTCTACTTCGACAATGACGCCAAGGTCCATGCGCCGTTCGATGCCATGAGCCTGATGGACCGGCTAGGCGTTAGAGCTCAGTAAGCGGTCCCCCGCGTACCCGAAAGAGCTCACTTACCCTTGCTGCCGTCAAGCCCTGGGGGAGTTGGGTGAGTTATCGCCACACGAGGGACCAGAGAACGAGTGTACGGGATCGTCCGGAGCCGATGAGTGTAGAGACCTTGACGGGTCACTATTGGTAGGAACGACGTACGGAGTCCTCTTCATGTCCACCACCAAGACGCGTGCCCTCGACCTCAGCAAGAGTACGGATCGTGCCTTCGCGCACCTACTGGTCAACACCCTGCTGGTTTCGGTCATCAACTTCACCGTGTGGTTCGCGGTCACGTTCTGGGTGTTCTTGGAAACCAGGTCAGTACTGGCGACCGGAATGGTGGCGGGCATCTTTCTCGTCACGACGGGCCTCAGCGGTATCTGGTTTGGCAGCCTCGTCGATCGCTACCGCAAGAAGACCATGATGCAGGCCTCATCGCTGGTTTCGCTGGCGTACTATGCCGTCGCATTCACGCTCTACCAGTTAACGGCGGAGCAAACCTTCGCCAATCCGGCGAGCGTGATGTTGTGGGTCTTCATCGTGCTGTCGATGCTTGGAGTGATCGCCGGAAATGTCCGGTCGATCGCTCTCATGACGTTGGTCACACTCTTGATCCCTGACGATCGCAGAGATCGGGCCAATGGCCTTGTGGGAACAACCTTGGGAGTGTCGTTCCTCGTCACATCGGTCATCAGCGGACTTCTGGTGGCCGCAGGCGGCATGCTCTACGTCTTGCTGCTGAGCATGGCTGTCCTGGTACTCAGTGTTGTACATCTGGCGCTCGTTCGAGTGGACGACCGGCCCGAGGTCGCTATGCCACCAGCTGAGGAGCCCACCGACCTGCAGCCCAAGCCGAACAAAGTCGACCTTAGGGGGACCTTGCGCGTGGTCCGCGGCGTGCCCGGACTGCTGGCACTGATCGGCTTCTCTTGCTTCAACAACTTTCTCGCAGGCGCCTTTATGGCATTGATGGACGCATATGGGCTGTATCTCATGTCAGTACAGGCGTGGGGCCTGCTGTGGGGTGCGCTCAGCACGTGCTTCATCCTCGGCGGGCTCGCCGTCGCCAAGACCGGCCTAGGCAAGAATCCAGTACGGCTGCTGCTGCTGGTCAACATCGGATTCTGGAGCGTGAGCTGCCTGTTTCCGCTGCAGTCCTCAGTGATCTTGCTGACCGCAGGCATGGCCGTCTACATGCTGCTGGGGCCGTACGTCGAATCGGCCGAGCAGACCATCCTTCAGAAAGTTGTGCCCTACCAGCG
>DATCXA010000129.1:0-6871 GCA_036566085.1 Propionibacteriaceae bacterium | reverse complement strand
CCGAGCCGCCAACGACGTCGAGCCAGAGCCGGCCCATGGCGCCCGCGCCGACCTGAATGATCTTGATCCGCTCACTTGGCGAGGGCATCAGTCTGCTCGTCGTCGTGCGCCTCGATCGGCCCGGTGTAGCTATGGCCGTTGAAGAAGTCGCCGGTGTCGTAACGCAACAGGGTCGGCAGTTCGCGGCCCGGCCGGTCGCTCTTGACCCAGGCGACGCCGTTGGCTATCACCCGGCGCACGTCGGGATGGTGGTAGACCGGGTAGTCCTGGTCGCCCGGTGAGAAGAAGAAGATCTTGCCGTGGCCCCGGCGGAACGTGCAGCCGCTGCGGAAGACCTCCCCGCCGCTGAACGAGGAGATGAAGATCAGCTCGTCGGGGGCTGGGATGTCGAACGTTTCGCCGTACATCTCTTGCGCGTCGATGATGATCGGGTTGGGGATTCCGTCGGTGATCGGATGGGTCGGATCGATCGTCCACACGAGCTCCCGATCCTGCTCGCTCCGCCAGCGCAGGGTGCAGGTGGTCCCCATCAGTTTGCCGAAGATCTTCGACCAGTGGCCGGAGTGCAGGACGACGAGGCCGAGGCCCGACAGCACGTGTCGGTGTACGCGCTCCACAACGTCGTCCGCCACCTCGCCGTGCGCGGCGTGGCCCCACCACACCAGGACGTCCAGGTCGTCGAGCACGTCCTCGGTCAGCCCATGCTCTGGCTCGTCGAGCGTGGTGGTGGTCACGCGGACCCAGTCGCCGAGGTTCTCCGAGATGCCGGCAGCGATGGTGTTGTGCATGCCGTCGGGATAGATAGCGGCCACGTGAGGCTCGATCTGCTCATGCCGATTCTCCCCCCAGACGAGGACGCGGAGTTGGTCGGACGGGCTGGCGGACATTCGTTCTCCTTCCCGAAGGGGCTGGTGGTCAGTGGACTGAGCGGCGGCCGAGTGCTACTTCACGGCACCGCCGGTGGCGCCGGCGGCAATGTACTTCTGGGCGATGACGAGCAGGATGATCGCCGGGATCGACGCCAGCATGGCAGTGGCCATCACCGCGCTCCAGTTCGAGATGTGCGCGCCAAGGTAGGTGTAGATGCCCAGGGTGACAGGCGTGATGTTCCCCTCCGTGGTCAAGGTCAGCGCGAAGATGAAGTCGCTCCACGCGAACAGGAACGCGAACAGCCCTACGGTGATCAACGAGTTCCGGCTGATCGGCACCACGATGGACAAGAAGGCGCGGACCAGGCCGGCCCCGTCGACCCGGGCTGCCTCGACGATCGAGGTCGGCACTCCGAGCATGAACGACCGCATTATCAAGATCCCGAACGGGACCGCGTTCGCAGCGTTGGCGATGATCAGCCCGGGGATGGAGTTGAGCAGGCCGATGTTCTCGTACAGGGTGTAGAGGGCATTGGCGATCACGATTCCCGGGATCATTTGCGAGATCAGGATGACGAGTAGGGCCCAACTGATCCAGCGGAACCTGAACTGGGCGAGGGCGTACGCGCAAGGTGTGGCGATCAGCAGAGTCAGCACCACGGTGCCGACCGCAATCAGCAGGCTTGTGACGAGATTTTGGCCCTGATCGTGGATAGCTGTGCCGTATCCGGCCAGGCTCGGATGCGGAGGGAAGAAGCTTGACGGCAGAGTGCCCCCGCTGGCCTGCAGCGAGATGTTGAGCATCCAATAGACCGGGAAGAGCATCAGGGCCAGCAGGACGATGGCGATGGCGGTACGGACTCCGCGTCGGGTTTGGCGGCCGGTGAGTCGCTGCTGATGAGTGACCATCGTCTGCTCCTTACTCGTCGACCCGGCGCCGGGTGGCCCGGAGGTAGACGATCGCGAAGACCAGTGAGATGAGGATCAAGATGTTGCTCAGGGCGGCGCCCTGGCCGAACTTGAACTCGACGAACGAGCGCTGGTACGACTGCGTGGCGATGGTCTGGGTCGCATTGGCCGGACCGCCCTGCGTCAAGCCCAGGATGATGTCGATCACCTTCAGCGTGTAAATCACACCCAGCATCAGCGTGACGCTCACGACCGCGTGGAGGTTGGGCCAGGTGATCTGCCAAAACGCCTTCCACCCCGTCGCGCCGTCCAGCGCACCTGCCTCGTACAGTTCGTCCGGGATATCCTGCAGCCCGCTGTAGAGCAGGGTCAGGTTGAACGGGATGCCTAGCCAGATGTTCACCAGGATGATCGCGATCAACGCCACGTTTGGGGAGGTGAGCCACGGGATCGGGGTGTCGATGATCCCGAGATTTTCCAGTGTGACGTTGAGGATGCCGCTGTCTTGCTCGAGGATGGCCCGCCAGGCAGCGCTGCCCACGATCAGGGGGATCAGCCAAGGCAGCAGGAACAGCGCGCGGAGGACTCCATTGAGCGGGAAGTTCTTGTGGAAGAACAGCGCCAGCAGCATGCCGATCACGAACTGGCCGGCGATCGACCCGATGGTAAACAGTGCTGTGTTGGTAAGCGCCTTGGTGAACAGATCGTCGGTCACCACCGCCACATAGTTCTGCAGCCCTACCCACGGAGCCTTGCCGTTGATGAACGTCCGCAGCGTGTAGTTCTGGAAGCTCATCACCAGGTTCTTCACCACCGGGTAGCCGAACAGGGCAATGATCGTCAGGGCGGCGGGGACCACAAAGAGAATCTTCGCGATCTCCTCTCCGCGCCGGGCGCGTCTGCGGGCCGGCGCGGTGTCGGAGGACGGTGCGGTGGGCTCGGTCGCGGTGGTCAGCGTCTCTGCATCCGACATGCGCCGACTCCTTTCCGTTCCGTCGCAGTCGCTTAGCTAGCGCCTGCCTTGGCCATAGCGTCGGCCGGAGCCGCCTGGCCGGTAAGGACTAGCTGCATGCCGGTGTAGATCACCTTGGCGGTGTCGGGCCACTTCGCGCCGAGCTTGCCGGTCCGGGCTCGGGCCGTGGCCACCGCGTCGGTGAAGCCGGCCATCGATGGAACCTCTGTCTTGTACTGCTCGTAGAGGGCGACCTTGGTGGGCACCAGGCCACCCTGCTTGGCCCGGAGCATCTGGTTGTCGTCGGTGTTCATGCACTTGACCAGCTCGGCGGCCTTGGCCTTCTTCGCGTCGTTGCCGGTCTCGGGCACGGTCCACGCCTCGCCACCGAGCGGGGCGATTGAGGTTTGGTCGGGCTTATTGATCGGGAACGGCACCACGCCAAAGTTGACCTTCGCCTTCTGCAGGGACGGGATCTGCCACGGACCGTTCAGCATCATGGCCGCCTTGCCTGCGATGAACTGGTCGTTGACGTCGGACTGCTTCCAGTTGACCGCGCTCTTGGATACTGAGCCGTCGTCGACCAGGTCCTTCCACAGCTGTAGCGCCTCCGCCACCTGCGGGCTCTTCAGGTCGGTCTCGTCGCCGCCGTTCGTCCACATCGGCGGCAGGAACTGCCAGGCGCCCTCGTAGTCGGCGGTTGCGTTGAAGGCGAAGCCATACTGCTTGCCACTGGTCAGCTTTTTGGCCGCAGTCTTGAGCTCGGCCCAGGTCTTCGGCGGCTGCACGCCTGCCTTGGCCAGCACGTCCTTGTGGTAAAAGATGGCAAGGGTGTTGGCGCCTGGCTGCAGACCGTATAGCTGGCCGTCGTACGTGGCCGCCGACACCGGACCGGGCGCGTACCCGTCGGCATTGATCCCGAATTCGCCCAGCGGTACGAGGGCACCCGCCTCGGCAATCTGCTGGATGTCGGGGTTGTCCAGCATCAGCACGTCGGGCAGCGTTTTCGACGAAGCCTGCTGCAGCACTTTCTGGATGAGGGTCGGGCCGGGCACCGATTGGTGATCAACTTTGGCGACCCCAACCGTGGTCCCACACTTTTGCAGCTGGGCGTCGATGTTGGACTTGCCCGGCTCATCGGTGTAATAGTCCAGCACCGTCAGACTGTCGACGGTCTCGGAGGAAGAGCTATTGCTCCCCGCGCCGTTCGACCCGCCGCCACCGCCACAGGCGGCAAGGGTCAGGGGGGCCAGTGTCGCCATCGCGACCGCGGCCACCAGTCGCTTCTTGATCATCAGAACAGCTCCTTCGCCAACTCGACCAAATCTGAATGTCAAAGCGCTTAACTCAGGCTTTCCAAAGCTTCCGGAATCGATGGTTAAGCGCTTAAACTGGCTTTTGTTCGAGTTTTCCGGGCCAATGACGGATTTGTCAATAGGTCGTCCGGTTCCACAGGCACAGCGATCGGAGGACGCGCGAATGGCTACCACCATGCGGGAGGTGGCGGAGGCGGCGGGTGTGTCAATCGCCACCGTGTCCTTCGTGGTCAACAACTCCAAGCGGGTGGCGCCGGAAACTCGCTCGCGGATCGAGCGGGTGATGACCGAACTGGGATTTCGGCGGAACGTCGTCGCCCGAGCCCTGGCCAGCCGACGTACCCAGATCATCGCCCTCGTCTATCCAGTGCTGGAACACCGGCTGTCCGGCTCGATCACCGAGTTCATTACGAGCGCCGCGCGGGCAGCGAGCGCCGCCGAGTACCACCTGGTCGTCTGGCCGGTCGGCAACGACGGCAGTGAGCTGGCTGCGCTGGTCGGCCAGAAGCTGGTCGACGGCGTGCTGCTGATGGAGGTCCAGCTCGACGACGCCCGGGTAGCAGCGCTGCGGGAGCTCGACATCCCGTTCGCCCTAATCGGCCGGACCCGCGACGTGACCGGGCTGCACTACGTCGACATCGACTTCGACGCGTCGGTACAGATGGCCATGGACCATCTCGCCACGCTCGGCCACAACCAGATCGTGCTGGTCAACGGCAGCCAGGAGGGCGAGAGCTTCGCAAGCTACGGACCGTACGTTCGCTCGGAGATCGCCTACCGTGAGCTCTGCGCACAGCGTGAGATCGAGCCCGTGGTGCTGCGCTGCCAACAGACGGTGCGCTCAGGTCGCGAGGCCGCGATCGAGCTGGTGGCGACCGCGCCAGACACTACCGCAGTGATCATTGCAGACGAGGTTGCGGCCGCCGGCCTGGTCGCCGAGCTGGCCCGGACTGGCCGGGAGGTGCCCAGCGACATCTCGGTGATGTCCATCTTGAGCTCGCTCGACATGGCGGCGATCTGCAATCCACCGTTGACGACCGTAACCGCGCCCGGCACCGAACTCGGTCGGCTCGGCGTTGAGGCCCTGCTGCGTCAGCTGGACGGCGGCCCGCCGATGACGCCGGTGCTCCGCGCAGGTGTGCTGGCCATCGGCGAGTCGACCGGTCCGATTCGCGAGCATGCCACATGACTCCCTGACATCTCGGGAAGGACTTCTATGACCCAAACCAGCCAGCGCCACGGTGGCCCGATTCGGCTCACAGCCAGCAGCACAACAGGTCTCCGGCCTGCCAACACAGGCGAGATCACGGGTGGGTTGTGGGCGGATCGACGACGGATCAACCGGGAGGTGAGCATCCCAGGCGGCTGGATCCGGCTGCACCAGGCCGGCAACTTCCACAACTTGGAGCTCGCCGCAGGTCGCAGTACCGGCGACTACGTCAACGACCTGCCCTTCCTAGACAGCGACGTCTACAAGTGGCTGGAAGCAGTTGCCTGGGCGTTCGCCGATCCGGCGCTGAGTTCCGCACTGGCCGCCCGGCTGCGGCAACAGCTAGGCGAGACCGAGCGGCTGCTTCGCGACGCCCAGCAGCCCGACGGCTACCTTGACTCGCACTTCCAGGTGCGATTCCCCGGCGAACGGTTCCTCCAGTTGCAGTGGGGACACGAGCTGTACTGCGCCGGACACCTGATCCAGGCGGCCGTGGCGCTGCACCGGACCACTGGCAACCTCGACCTGCTCGAGGTGGCTCGGCGGGTGGCGGACCTGGTAGTGGACACATTCGGCACGGAGCCGGGCAAGATCGACGGCGTCTGCGGACACCCCGAGATTGAGACCGCATTGGTTGAGCTCTATCGGGAGACCGGCGCCGGGCAATATCTGGAACGAGCTCTCTATTTCGTCGACCGGCGTGGATACGGGCTGCTCGGTGACGGCCGGTTTGGCCGGTACTACTGGCAGGACCATCTGCCGGTCCGGGACGCTGCGTCGGTCGCGGGCCATGCGGTCCGTCAGCTCTACCTACTCGCGGGCGTGGCAGATGTGTACATGGAGACCGGCGATGCGAGCCTGCTCCGGGCCCTGGAGCGGCTCTGGGCCGAGATGGTGGCCAGCAAGACGTACCTGACCGGGGGGATCGGGGCGCACCACAGCGACGAGGCGTTCGGCGACCCGTACGAGTTGCCCAATGAGCGGAGCTACTGCGAAACCTGCGCGGCCATCGCCTCGATCATGTTTTCCTGGCGGATGCTGATGATCACCGGCGAATCCAAGTACGCCGACCTCATGGAGCGCACACTCTACAACGGGTTCCTGGCCGGCCTTTCCTTGGACGGCCAGCGCTACATTTACGCCAATCCGCTGCAGGTCCGAGAGGGTCACATGGCCCGCGGCACTGACGGCGACTACCAGCGCGTCGAGTGGTTTCGCTGCGCTTGCTGTCCCCCAAACGTGATGCGGACCCTGGCTTCGTTGCAGCATTACGTGCTGCTCAGCAATGATGCCGGTGCCGTGGTGCACCAGTACATGACCGGCCGGTACGCCGCCAGCGTGGCCGGCGGTGAAGTCTGGATGGAGGTGACCACCGACTACCCGTGGGACGGCACCGTCACTATCCAGGTAGCTGAAGCGCCGGCAGGCCGGTGGGAGCTGGCTCTACGGGTGCCACACTGGGCTGAGCAGCCGACCTTGACCGTCAACGGCGCCGCAGTGGACACGGCACCCGCCGACGGTTGGTGGGTGTTGGGTCGGGAGTGGAACGACGGCGACGAAGTGGTCCTGGTGCTGCCGCTGGAGCCGCGGTTCACCGTAGCGGACCAGCGGCTGG
>DATCXA010000122.1:0-4297 GCA_036566085.1 Propionibacteriaceae bacterium | reverse complement strand
CGCGCGACGCGATGCCAGCGAGACGACTGAAATACCCGCACTCGTCTACACCGACCTCATGGCCATCCCGACCGTCGGTGATCGGGTGCTGTTGAATGTCGCGGCTTTGGAACGCGGTCTGGGTACTGGTGGATATGCCCTGGTGATCGCCGTACTGGATGCCGACGGCCGAGTGACTCAGCCACCGCAGCCTGCCGGGCATCTCATCAAGGCGCGCTACCTGCCGCTGCAAGCCATGGTCGCGGGAGCCGACGAACAGGGGTCGGCGCATCATCAGCTGCTGGCGGAAGCTGACTCGATTGACGGGATGCCGGTGATCGTCGCCGACCTGCACTCCGCGCTGGCGCCGATCCTGTTGGCAATTGCGGATGATCGGCCCGGCACCCGGGTCGTCTATGTGATGAGCGATCAGGGCGCGTTGCCGCTCGCCTTCTCACGTTCAGTGGCCGAACTCCGGGCTAGTGGCTTGCTCGCCGCAACGGTGACTGTTGGTCAAGCGTTCGGAGGCGACCTAGAGGCTGTGACATTGCATTCGGGCCTGCTTGCCGCCCGCCTCGCCCTCGACGCCGAGCTGGTCGTCGTGACGCAGGGCCCTGGCAATCTCGGCACGGGTACGCGCTGGGGTTTCTCGGGCGTGAGTGCCGGCGAGGCGATTAACGCTGCAGCCATTCTCGGCGGCCGGCCGGTTGGAACCTTGCGGATCTCCGGCGCCGATTCCCGCGAGCGGCATCGCGGCGTGTCTCATCACAGCCTCACCGCGTATGGCCGGGTTGCGCTCTGCCCAGCTGATATCGCCGTTCCCGATCTGGCCGATGACGGCTCACCCGCAATGGATGAGCTGGCCAAGGCCGTGGCAGCTAGTCTGCAAAGGCTAGCTTCCAGACACCGGCTGGTTACGGTGAACCTTTCCGGCCTCAGGACGGTTCTGGCGGCATCGCCGATCCAGCTGTCCAGCATGGGCCGTGGCCTAGAGGACGATCCCGCCTATTTTCTTGCTGCGGCCGCTGCGGGCCGCTACGCAGCCACGCTGCTCGATTCTGAAGTAGAGCCCAACGGCTGAGTGCTACTGGCTCTGTGTAAAGAGCAGATCAACCAAAATGACCAGAGTCTCTCCGGGCTTGATCGACGGCGTCGCATTACCTTCGGGATAGCCATCGGCCGGGGGAATGACGAGGAGAACCCGGCTGCCTACGGTCTGGCCTTCCAGGCCCTTGGCCAATCCAGGAAGTAGGCCGGAGAGCTGGGTACTGGCCGGTTTGCCGCCGTACGTCTCCTCCATCACCTTGCCGTCGCTCCACCGCACCCACGCATAGTTGAAGGTGATGGTGTCGTTGGCTCCGACCTTCTTGCCCTTGCCTTTAATCAGCGGTTGCACCTGCAAGGTGTTGGGCGGAGCAGATTCCGGAATGGTGATCTCCGGCTTGCCAGCCTTCTCCGTTACGGTCGGGAGCCCCGCCTTGGGCCGCACTGCAGCGCCCTCAGGTCCGGGGAGCTGTACGCCGACAAGATCGACAACAAAGATCAAGGTATCGCCGACCTCGATTCCAGCTTGCGGATTGCCACCCATCTGGTCGTAGCCGTCCTTGCCGGGCATGGCAATCAGCACTCGGCTGCCTTGGTGTTGTCCCGCTAGCCCCTTGCTGAAGCCGGGAACGACTTGCGCCAGGTTGAAGGCAATTGGCTGCCCCGTGCTGAATGACTCGTCGAACTTCTTGCCAGTCCGCCCGTTCACTCCGTAGTAGTTGACCTCAACGCCCTGGCCTGCAGATACCGCGGGTCCATTGCCGTCATGCAGCACCTTGGTCCGCGTCTGGTCGATTGCCCAGGGCGAGTCGACCTTGACGTTCGGTGCTTTTCCGTAGGCGCCAGAGACGGTCACCTTGTCGAAGTTGTCCGATGCCTTGATCGGCTTGGGCTTCGGTGTCGGTGTGGGAGTCGCCGTCGACGAGGGCGACGGACTTGCCGAGGTCGGTGCTGCGGCTGGGGATGGAGAAGCTGCGTCAGCGGCCGGCTTGTCCTTGCTGCACCCAAAGAGAAAGAGCAGCGACGAGGCGAGTCCAAGAACGACTGCGACTCTGACAGGAGAAGAAGGCACCGGAGAAGGCTACAGGCTCGGATCTGTGAAGCCGCGCCTCAGCCGCGCATAGAGGCGATCAAGCGCTCGACCCGATCGTCCGTTGCGACGAATGGGTCCTTGCAGAGCACCGTACGCTGCGCCTGATCGTTCAACTTGAGGTGCACCCAGTCGACGGTGTAGTCATGACGGCCCTCCTGTGCGGCACGGATAAAGTCGCCCCGGAGCTTGGCCCTTGTGGTCTGCGGCGGCACGGCCTTCGCCCGGAAAATGGCAGGGTCGGTGGTGACCCGAGCAGCCAAGCCCCGCTGCTCCAGCAGCGAAAACACACCCCGAGAGCGCCGGATGTCGTGGTAGGCAAGGTCGAGCTGGGCGATCCGGGGATCCGCGAAGCCGAGCTTGTGCTTGGTCGAATAGCGGTCGAGCAGCTTGAGCTTGATGGCCCAGTCGATTTCGGTGTCGATGAGCTCGAGCTTGTCCTCCGCGACCGCCCGCAGCGTCCGCTCCCACAGGTCGAGCACCCGGTCGACGATCCGGGTGCCCAGGCTTTCGCGCCGGACGAACTCCGAGACCTTCTCGTAGTACTCGGTTTGCAGCTCAAGCGCCGAAACGCGCCTGCCGTTGGACAACGCCACTCTTACGTGGCCAGTCCGGTCGCGACTCATGTCACGAATCGCCCGGATCGGGTTCTCCAAGGTGAAGTCCCGCATGGGGACACCGGCCTCGATCAGCCGCAGCACCAGCTCGGCGCTGCCCACCTTGAGCAACGTGGTTGTCTCGCTCATGTTGGAGTCGCCGACGATGACGTGCAGCCGGCGGTAACGCTCTGGGTCGGCGTGCGGCTCGTCACGGGTGTTGATGATCGGCCGGCTCCGGGTGGTGGCCGAGGAGACGCTCTCCCAGATGTGCTCGGCCCGCTGGCTGACGCTGTATTCGGCGCCCCGAGCAGTGTGCAGCACCTTGCCCGCACCGCAGATCAGTTGCCGTGAGACCAGAAATGGCACCAGGACATCAGTGATCTTTGAAAAATCCCCGATACGGGAGATCAGGTAGTTCTCGTGGCAGCCATAGGAGTTGCCGTGGCTGTCGGTGTTGTTCTTGAAAAGGTAGATGTCGCCGGTGATGCCCTCGCTCGCCAGCCGATGTTCGGCGTCGACGATGAGGTCCTCCAGTATCCGCTCTCCGGCACGGTCGTGGTTGATGAGCTGGACGAGATCGTCGCATTCGGCGGTTGCGTACTCAGGATGGGATCCCACATCGAGGTAGATGCGAGATCCGTTGCGGAGAAAGACATTGCTGCTCCGCCCCCAGGTCACGACCCGCCGGAAGAGATAGCGCGCGACTTCGTCCGGAGTCAGCCGTCGCGTGCCGCCAGAGGTGCACGCGACGCCATACTCCGTCTCAAGTCCGAAGATTCTGCGGTCCACTGCCCTCCTCTACACACCTGGTCAGTCTCCCCGCCGACTCAGCCATCGGTTAGGTCCAGCAACCCGCCGAGCTCTTCGGCGGTCAATTCCCGGTGCTCCCCGGTCTGGAGGTTCCCGAGCCGAACCGGTCCGATCCCGATCCGCGACAACCGGCGGACCGGATGGCCGACTGCTTCCATCGTACGGCGCACGATGCGATTACGACCCTCCTGCAAGGTGATCTTGAGAAGCGACTTCTCTCCGGCGCTGGAGACGATCTTGACCGAGGTAGGTCTAACAGGTCCATCTTCCAGCGTGATGCCACGACGTAGCCGTCTCAATGTCTGCGGGCTTACCACCCCAGTTACTTCGACAATGTAGGTCTTCGGCACCTGGTACGAGGGGTGGGCAAGCTTGTGGGCAAAGTCTCCATCGTTGGTCAAGATCAACAGACCTTCACTGTCGGTGTCCAGGCGCCCGACATGGAAAAGTCGCTCTTTCTTGACTGACCGGCTGGCTCCCTCGGCGAGCACATCGGCAACGGTACGGCGACCTTCCGGATCATCCATGGTGACGACGACCCCCCGAGGCTTATTGAGGGCCAGATAGAGATGTCGGCGCGGCGGTGGGATACGCGCGCCATCGACTCGAATCACGTCATGTTCGGGATCGACCCTGCGGCCCTGCTCGGTGACGACCTCGGAGTTCACTTCCACGCGGCCCTCGCCGATCAAGGCTTCGCACGCCCGGCGAGAACCTATGCCGGCTTGGGCAAGCACCTTCTGGAGCCGTACACCATCTGCCGCCTCGCTCACTG